>CANBTZ010000038.1 GCA_947372495.1 Comamonadaceae bacterium
CACGGGGGGCTCCAGCCTGACCAAGAAAGCAACCGCCACGGCGCAACAGCCTGAGACTGCGAGCACCAAGGTCTTGACGGCTTTGGTGATGGAGCGACCCACGGAGTTCCGGCCACCGAGTGCGGGTGAGTTCGTCCCCCTGGAGTCCAGCGTCTCTGTGCCCAGTGAGGGGCAACGGACCATCAAGATCGAGGAGTCCAAATGAGCTCGCACGATCTTTGCGCTGAACGCGACCTGCTTTTGTCCAACAAACTGAATGATGTATTTGCTGTGAAATTCAAATTAAAACCTGTGTGCTTGGCCTTGGCCGTGTGTTGGAGTGCGGTGCTGGTGCCTGCGGGTGCCGCAGAGCAGGCGTCGCCTGTGGCGGCGGCCGATGCGGGGCTGGCCTTTGGCATCCAGCAGGTGGTGCTGGTGGGCAACCCGGGGGTGCTCTCGCGCAAGAGCAAAGAGCGTTTGCTGGCAACCCTGTCTGTGGCTCAGGGGGCTCAAAGCAGTCTGGCCCGCTTGCAAGCGGCTGTGCAGCAAGGGCAGCAGTTGCTGGAGCAAGTGGTGCCTGGCGGGTATGTGCTGAGCATTCCGGCCCAAACCATGGTGGATGGCGGTCAGATCGCGGTGCAGGTGTCGCCGGTCCTGCAAGACGTGCAGATCACAGGCGCGCAGGGGTACGACGAGGCGGCGGTTCGGGCCAGTTTACCTGCCTCTTTGCAAAAAGGGGCGGTGCTCACTGGCAAGGAGTGGCCAACGCCGCAAACACTGACGATGCTCAACGACCATCCTTTGAAGGCGACCAACATCCAGTTCAGGGTAGAGCCGGATCAGCCTGTGACGGCCATGGTCAGTGTGAGCGCCCCGACGGGCAACGCCCAAACCACGGTCATGTTGGACAGCTACGGCAACCATGTGATTGGCCGGGGCATGTTGACGGTGATGCACACCCAGGGCCATGTGGGGGTGCCCAACGATGTGTTGACGTTTTACGGCGCATCGTCTTTGAGTCAGCCGTTCCAGGTGGGATTGGGCTCGTTGCGCTACACCGCACCGGATGTGTCGGCCTTTGCCAGCCATTCGCTGGGTATTTTGCATTCGGCCAGCCATGTGGACACGCCCTACCTGAGTCTGGGCAGCATTGCGGGCAAGGGGGATTTCACGGAGTTGAGTTACCGGCATACGCGGTACTTGAGCAACGTTAAATGGTTTGCCGATGTCGCGCTGGGCAAATCACAAGGGCACACGCAGTACCTGTCGAATGTGTTGACCGATTACTCGGTGAGCACTTTGCCTGTGACCTTGGGTGTGGAGGGGATCTACAACGCCCAGGCCAGCGCGCCAGAAGTGCTGCGGGACATGGGTGGCTTGGGCCGCGTGCAAGCGGTGTTCAACAAAGCCGGGGTGCTGGGGTTGTCCAACACAATGGATTACGACAAAGCCCGCACTGGCGCGGGCAGCAGTGCGGTATTGCGTTGGCTGGTGGATGGCCGTGCCACGGTGTTCAACCAGGCGCGCATGAACCTGCAGTTCAGCGGCCAGTTCACGGGGAGCAAGTTGCTGCCTTCGGGGCAGATGGCGGTGGCGGGCGACCGCGCCGGGGTGCGTGGCTTCATCAACTCGGTGCTGATGGGCGACTCTGCCGCCGTGCTGCGCTGGGAGCTGGAGCCTTTGGCGCTGGCACAGGCGTGGTCTGGTTACGCATCACAGCCCTATGCCTTCTACGATGCCGGCTACAAGCGCGGTGGCAATGACGAGCGCAAGCTGACGGTGTCCAGCGCGGGCTTGGGCTGGCGTTTGATGCCGCAAGGCGGTACCGGTTTGTCCTTGGATGTCTTTGCGGCCAGAAAAGGGCAGGGGGCCGCACTGGACTTGGTGCCGGGTACCACCCGTCAGGTGGATCGGACCACCTTCTGGGCCGTGGGTGCTTACCGGTTTTGATGGGGTGATATGGCGTTTTCTTTGGAGAATTTTGAGACCGCTTGTTACAACCGCCAGCACGAACGCGCAGGGCGCGAGTTGGCGAGTTTGTTGCAGGATCTGGACAGCAATTTCGGGGCACTGGGGCAAGGGTTTCAGGCCCAAGGGCTTCGGGGGCTGGCGCCGCAGGAGTTCAACACCCACTTTGTGACCCGTGCGTGCGCGGCGATCTCGTGTTTGTTTGCCGATCCGGATTTCCATTTTTCTCCAGAGTGGCAAAGGCGTGCGTTTGAGTTGCACCGCTGGATGTCGGCTCTGTTTGCGGCCAGCCCGTTCCACAATGCCGACCATGTGCTGCGGGCCTTGACCGCCAGCCAGGACGGGCAACCTTTGTCGGTGAACAACCGCGATCTGCACAAGTTCTGCACCTTGTACACGCAAGAGTCGGAAATCGAAATCGATGTCGATGCGATGTGGGAGCAGGCCCCGGTGCTGACGGCCAGTCTGTGCCTGTCGCTGATGTCGCCTCGGTTTTTGGGCACGCGCGCGGCACACCAAAAGCGTGAAACCTTGTTGCGTTGGTTGCCCAACAAATTGAGCCAGATCGACAACATGCTGGACTTGCCTTTTGGCATCGTGCATGACGTGTACATGCATTGCAGCTACGCCGATGCGGCCTACAAGCACGACATCAAGAAGTCGATCAATGGGCTCATTCGCCAGCATTTGCTGCGTGAAGGGCTGCAAGACCGGGTGGGGATCAACCAGTCGGATGCGCCCAAGCTGGTGGACGGCAAACCGGTGGTGCTGGTGGTGATGGAGTGGTTTTCTGGCTCGCATTCGGTCTACCGCACCCATTCGCGCAGTCTGCGCGCATTGCGTGAGCGTTTTCATGTGGTGGGCATGGGGTATGAGCATGCAGTCGATGAAAAAGGGCGTGCGGTTTTTGACAGCTTCGTGGAGATTGACCAGCAAACGGCGCTGCTCGATCAAATGCGCGTGGTGATGGCGCAGGCGCAGGCTCTGCAGCCGTCGGTGTTTTATTGCCCGGCGGTGGGCATGTTCCCGCTGACCATCTTTTTGGCCAATTTGCGGTTTGCGCCCATCCAGGTGGCAGCGCTGGGGCACGGGGCCAGCACCATGGCGCCTTGCATGGACTATTACGTGCTGGACGAGGATTTCATTGGCGACCCCGCCTGTTTCAGTGAAACCCTGATCCGCATGCCGGTCGATGGCATGCCTTTTGTGCGCAGCAGCGCACAGCAAGAGCTGGTGCCGGTGTTGCGCGACAACCCCGAAGTGGTGCGTGTGGCGATTGCATCGTCGCTCATGAAGTTCAACCCGAGGTTTTTGCAAGCGTGTCAGCAAATTGTGTTGCGCAGCCGCATACCTGTGGAGCTGCATTTCATGCCGGGCATGGCGGTGGGTCTGGGCCATGTGCAGCTCAAGTCGCTGGTGGCCCGCTACATGCCCACGGCGGTGGTGCACGCGCATTTGCCTTACCCTGAATACATGCAGGTGCTCAACCAGTGCGATCTGTACATCAACCCTTTCCCCTACGGCAACATGAATGGCATTGCCGACATGGCCTTCCAGGGCTTGGTGGGCGTGTGCCGCACGGGGCCGGATGTGCATGAGCACATTGACGAGGGGATTTTCAGGCGCTTGGGTTTGCCCGATTGGTTGATTGCCGAGACGGATGAGGCCTATGTGCAAGCGGCGTTGAGGTTGATCGAGAACCCTGCCGAGCGATTGGCGCTGCGGCGCGATTTGCTGGACCGCGAGGCCGTTGAGGTGTTGTATCAGGGACGTGATGAGGTGTTGGGTCAAAAGCTGCTTGAGATGGTGCAGGCCCTTTAATTACAGGAAGTTGTATGTCAGAGATTCAGGAATTTCACGTCATCAGTGGCTTGCCCCGGTCGGGCTCGACTTTGCTGTCGTCGTTGTTGTCGCAAAACCCGGATGCGTATGCCAGCATCTCCAGCCCTTTGCTGGGGGCGATGCTCGCGGTCCGTGATCAGCTCAATTTGTCGGACTTCAGCGCTTCGAGCCTGATCAAGGAAGACGAGCAGCTGGAGTTGTACCGGAACATGATCAAGGGGTATTACGCCAGCCGTCGGGAAAAGCGCAAGATCATTTTTGACACCAACCGCGCTTGGACGGCCAACCTGGGTCTGTTGCATGCGCTGTCACCCAAGAGCAAGGTGATCGTGTGTGTGCGCAGCATGCCCGCAGTGCTGGACAGCTTTGAGCGGCTGTTTCGAGCCAACCCGTTTGTGCTGCCCAAGCTCTTTGGCGGGCCGCAGGAGTGGGGCACGGTGTACAGCCGCGTGGACACCATGATCCAGCGCAACCGCCAGGTGGGCGGGCCGTGGATCGCGCTGAAAGAAGGTTTGTACAGCGAGCATTCGTCCAAATTGTTGTTGGTGGAGTACGACTTGCTGGCCCAGTCGCCGATGGAAGTGCTGGAGCAGATATACACCTTCCTGGACATGAAGCCCTACAAAGGCCACCACCTGAAAAAGCTGTCCTTGCTCGATTCGGAGAAGGAAAAGGTCAAGCAGTTCGATGACAACCTGGGCGCGCCCTTGCTGCACCAACTCAAGGCCGATGTGCGTTATGAAACCCGCAACAGTGTTTTGCCGCCCGATTTGCTCAAGATGCTGTCTGATTTGAATTTCTGGAATTCGATGGACGGCACCGAGGCGAAGATGCTGCGGGCAACGTGACTTGACGCTCTGCTGCAAAAAAATAAATGAGGGAGTGTTTGCATGAGTGATTTGTACACCGATGATTTTTATGCCGGCTACTTGAGGGGCAGCTTCATCTCTGCCCAGACCCTCTTGACGCACTTGTTTGGGTTTCATGCCCCACGCAGTGTGGTGGATGTGGGCTGCGGGCAGGGTGCTTGGCTGGCGGCTTGTGAAAAATTGGGTGCACAGGATCTGGTCGGCCTGGATGGTCATTGGGTCAATCAAGACAAGTTGTTGAGCCGGTCCATGTGGTTCAAGCAGATGGATTTGAACAAGACCGCTCCAGTGCAGATGGGGCGACGGTTTGATCTGGCGATGTCGCTGGAGGTGGCGGAGCACCTGGTGCCGGAGTCATCGGGTGCATTTGTGGCGTTCCTCACCTCTTTGTCAGATGCTGTTTTGTTTGGTGCAGCGTTTTGCTGGCAGCCCGGAGATGGGCACATCAACAACCGACTGCACAGTTTTTGGGGCCGTTTGTTCGATGAGCAAGGGTATGTGGCTTTTGATATTTTCCGGTTCAAGTTCTGGAATAACCCCTCCGTTGAACCCTGGTATCGACAGAACACCTTGCTGTATTGCAAAAAAGACAGTGCGGTTTATCAGTCCTTGATGAATGCGGGCATCGCGCCCTGCGAAGGCGATGTTCTGGATGTGATCCATCCTTGGCATTTCAACAACATGGCGCAAGAGATCGTGGGGCTGCGATCTGAGCTGGACGAGCTGAAGAGAACCGCACAAAAAGCCTTCTGAGGAGCTTGTTCTGTGTGGATCATGTCGCCACCCGAGGTGGCTTGTGCGTGCATTTTGTCGCTTGGCAGCTGAATATGACCATCTACATCGTTGATCCCCATCCGCTCATGTGCGATGCGCTGACATCTTTGATGCGTCGCGTTCGCCCAGACCTGGAGGTCAGGGCGGTTGCCAAATTGAACCATTTGGAAAAAGTCATCGAAAAGCATGGGCCAGCAGATTTGATCAGCCTGGAATTGCGCTTGCCGGACACTTTGGGGCTGTCGAGTGTTCACGCCATCAAGGCCAACTACCCGCAAGCGCCTTTGCTGGTGATCACTGGTCACGATGCGGATGAGTTCAAGAGGCCGTGTTTGGCGGCAGGTGTGGATGCGTTCATTGAAAAGACCGCCACGGCTGAACAGATCATTGCGCAATTGCGTAAATCCCTGGACAAGACCGCTGAGCCTGATGGGTCAGAGGCTCCGGTTGCGCCTGTTCGCCTGACGCGCCGACAAAAACAATTGATGCTGATGCTGGACCAGGGTTTGTCCAACGCCGAGATGGCCAGCATGTTGCAGATCAGCGACCACACGGTGAAAGTGCATTTTTGGCGCTTGTTCAAAGTTTTGGGCGTCTCCAGTCGCGGACAAGCGTTGCGTTTTGCGCGCATGAATGGGTGGTTGATGGGGTAGTGGGGCCCATGGAGCTGGCGCTTGATTTCTCAGCTTGGGTCATGGGGGCCCGAATTTGGTAGGAAAATAAAGCACTTGGCGGCAACGCCAAGTGCTTTTTTGTTTTGGGCCTTGTGGGCCATTTCGCTCATCCATGTGGGGCAGTGCTTTTGAAACTCTCCAACTTCCTGTCCGCTTTTTGCCGTGGCCTGGCGCTGGCCTGTGTGCTCTTGCTCGCCGGGCTGCAGGCCCAAGCGGAGGGCTTGATCCACCACGGCCCGCGCTTGGACATCCAGATCCAGCGTGGCAGCGAGCGGCTGTCGATTTTCAAGGTCAATCAGCTGCGACAGGGCGACAAGGTAATGGTCAAGCCCGTTCAAAGCTCGATGGCCAAGGGCGACTGGGTGTTGATGCTCGGCCGCATTTCGCCTGCAGGCAACGAGGTGAACACCAAAGCCTTTGATTTGTCCCGACTGGAGGGTTTTGCCGAGTTGGAGATCACTGCCAATGAGCAGGTGCCCGTGGTTCTGCTTGCGCCACAGTTGCGCAACATGTTCGGGCTTTACACCAGCTTTGGCGAGTCTGAGCTGCTGCTCAAGGAAGTGATCCAGTCCGATCCTCAGCGCTTTTACGATTTGCAGAAAGTGGACCAGGTCAATCAGGCCATCACGGCCCTGACCCAAGGGCTCGATCAGCTGGTGGTCAACCGCAACCCGGAGCAGGCGATGGCCTCGGCCAAGGCCATGGCGTTCAAGTTTGGGGTGAATCAGGTGGACCCGGACTGTTTCAAGGGCAACGTTGTCAACACCCAATGCGTGGCCATGAGCATGGTGGCCAACAAGGATTTTGTGCTGCCCACGTCGAGCGATCTGGGCATGTTGGTGGGCTCCAAGGGGGCGGCCGACCTGACCAAGTTCTTGACCGACAAGTTGGGTGTTTTCTCGGACGCGAGCGATTTCCTCACACATAAATTCCGTGATCAATACGATTTCGCCACCACCTTTGGGCGGCCTTTGGTGGATTCGCAGCAAACGGAGCTCTTTTCATTGTCCCGTTTTCGCAACGGTCATATCAAAACGGCTTATGTGTATGTGCCTGCCTGGTTCAAGGCCACGGCCCCCGACTTGTCGGCTGACCTCAGCCGTCCCGCATGCCTGATGGACGAGGCGCTGCGTGTGCAGGTGGCCGGGCGTTTGCCTGTGGTCAATTACTGGCATGGCTGGTCGATGGAGGTGACGGCACCGGATGCCAACGCTCCGCTCATGACACTGACCGATGTGTCGTTTCAAGCCGAGCGTGGTGTTTTCCGCTTCAAAATGCCGCAGACTTTGCCTGAGCCATTGGCTGGCCACTCCGAAGTCCGGGTGCAGCTGCGCGGTCAGTTTGGTTTTGATGCGGTATCGCTGCCGGCCTTCAGCATGGCTTTGCCCATGCGCGGTGACATCAGCACCAGCCTGAAAGGGGCTCAAACCCTGGTGGCGGGCGAGCGCGGCGAGTTGTTTCTTGATCTGGCGCAGGCCAGCGCTTGCGTGGAGGGCATGACCTTGCGCATGGGCGGCCGTGTGCTGGCGAGCAGTTTGCCTGAGGTGGCCCATAAGTTGTCGGTGGACCTGCAACGAGCCGAGCCCGGTGAAGCCACGTTGGAGGTGCGCATGAAAGGCGCGCCTGCACAGCGCATGGCCTTGCGGGTACTGGCACCGCGTGCGCAGGTGGTCAGCGTTGAGCACGCCGAGCTGGACGAGCAGATGCTGGTGACGGGCCAGCAGCTCGACAGGATCGCGTCCTTGCAGTGGGACGGCGGTCACTGCTTGCCGGGCGATGTGCGCACCGGGCCCGAAGGCCTGCAGCAGTTGCCCATGTCGTGCAGTACAGATGTGCGAAGCAACGCCGCCTTGCCCAACGCCGTGGTGTTGCACCACCGGGACGGCGAGCCGGAACCGATCCGCATGCGTTTGCAAAAAAGCCCTGCAGCGCCACGCGTGGCCATCGCGCCCGTGCCCAATGCGCTGCTGGTGCGACCCTCGGCCAAAGCGTTGCAGTGGGGGCTCAAGCCGCAGGACGAGTTCTTTTCGGACGACTCCAGCCTCAGCCTTTTGCTGCAAACGGTCGATGGTTATGCCCCGACCAAAGGGTCTTACACCTTGCAGCTGCGCTTTGTCGACGATCCGGTCACGGCCAAAAAGCCGATCAGTGCCCCCTTGATGGCCGACGCGCTGCACAAGGAGTTGCGCACCCGCCAGCCGCTGCGATTCAAGGGGACCGAGTTGCCCAGCATCATCAATCCGCTGGAGTTCCGTGTGCAGCATGACGCCAGCGGCCTGTCCAGTCGTTGGATGCCCTTGGGCCGTTCGGTGCTGATGCTGCCCGAATTCACTTCGCTCAGCTGTGCGCCTCAGGCAGGGCGCATCTGGTTGCATGGCAGTCAACTGGACTTGGTCGACGCTGCGCGCTTCACCGACCCTGCAGCGGGGCAGGCACTGGAGCCCGCTGCGCTGGAGCCATGTTCTGACGGTTTGTGCCTGTCCTTGCCTGCACCCGCACGCCAGCAAAAACTGCAGGCCTCACTGGGCTGGGTGAGTCGGCGGATTTTTCAGGTCGACACGTCTGCGTTGGGTGACTGCAAGTCCCCTTGAGCGCTTGGCCAATGCGGCCACGATAAAGCGGTGACTTTGTTGTCGCTTTCATGACTCTTCAGTCACATGTTGAAAGTTACGCTTCGCGTTGAGGTTAAAACCTGAACTCACAACTGGAGATTTACTGTGCAACTGAACATCAACGGTCAACGCCACGACGTGGACGCGGAATCGGACATGCCCCTTTTGTGGGTTTTGCGTGAACAGCTGGGCATGACCGGCACCAAATTCGGTTGCGGCATCGCCCAGTGTGGTGCCTGCACAGTGCACATCGACGGCCAAGCGGTGCGTTCGTGCTCCTACCCGGCCAGTGCCGCCAAAGGCCAGCGCATCACCACCATCGAAGGCTTGTCCAAGGACGGCAGCCACCCACTGCAAAAAGCCTGGATCGAGCTGGATGTGCCCCAGTGTGGCTACTGCCAGTCTGGCCAAATCATGGCCGCAGCCTCTTTGCTCAAACGCAAACCCAAGCCCACCGACAAAGACATCGATGAGGCCATGACCAACATCTGCCGTTGCGGTGCCTACCAGCGCATCCGTGCCGCCATCCACTTGGCGGCCAAAACCGGCAAAGAGGTTGGCTCGGTCATTCACATGGTCGATGCCGGTGCTGCCAGCGCGGCCAAGCAAGCTTGAGGAGCCGCACCATGAACAACACAACTGCTGTGCTCTCTCGCCGCCATTTCATCATCAGCGCTGCCGCGGCCGGAGGCGGCCTCTCGGTGGGCTTTCATGTGCCGCTGGGTGCGCAAACGCTGGCAGGCGCTGCCGAGCCCGAGGTCAACGCCTGGGTGGTGGTGCGCCCGGACGAGTCGTGCGTGATCCGCATTGCCCGGGCCGAAATGGGCCAAGGCACCCACACGGGTCTGGCCCAACTGGTGGCCGAAGAACTTGAGTGCGACTGGAGCAAGGTCGTGCTGCAGCCCATCACTGCCGGGCAGAATTTGGCCCGCAAACGGGTCTGGCGCGACATGGCCACAGGGGGCAGCCGCGGCATCCGTGGCTCTCACGACTATGTGCGCCAGGGCGGTGCAGCCGCCCGCATGGTGCTGCTGCAGGCGGCCGCCAACCAGTGGCAAGTGCCCGTGGCCGAGCTGCGCGTGGACAAAGGCGTGGTGCAGCACGCGGCCAGTGGCCGTTCCACCACCTACGGCAAGCTGGCCGACGCTGCGGCCAAGCTGCCCGCACCCGATGCGAAGTCGATCACCCTGAAACACCCACGCGACTGGAAGCTGGCGGGCAAGCCTTTGAAGCGCCTGGACACGGCCCCCAAGGTGATGGGCAAGCAGAAATACGCCATCGACATGGAGCTGCCCGGCATGCTGATCGCGGCCATCAAGGCCAGCCCCGTGTTTGGCGGCAAGCTGGTCAGCTTCGACGCCAGCAAAGTGCTGGGCCTGCGCGGTATCAAATCGGTCGTCAAAGTTGACGATGAATCTGTGGCCGTGATCGCAGATTCCTTTTGGCGTGCCAAGCAAGCCCTTGAGAAGCTGCCCATCGTCTGGGACGAGGCGGGCAACGGCCAGGTCTCCAGCGCGTCGATTGCCGCGCACCTGACCGAAGGCCTGACATCCACCCAAAACGTGTTCGCCGACCGCGATGTGGGCGATGCGCCTGCGGCCATTGCCAAAGCGGCACGCAAGGTGGAGGCGGTGTACAGCACGCCTTTTGTGGCCCACGCCTGCATGGAGCCGATGAACTGCACCGTGCGCATCACGGCCGATCGCGCCGAGGCCTGGGTGGCCACGCAAAACGCCGAAGCGGCCCTGGCCGTGCTGGCCAATGTGGCAGGGTTGCCGCTTGAAAAATGCGAGGTCTACAACCCGACCCTGGGCGGTGGCTTTGGTCGCCGTGGCGGCTCGCAAGACTATGTGCGCCAAGCGGCCTTGATCGGCAAACAGTTCATCGGCACGCCGATCAAGATGATCTGGACGCGTGAAGAGGACATGATGCACGACATGTTCCGACCCATTGGCTTGTGCAAACTCTCTGCGGGTCTGGACGACAAGGGCCAGCTGGTGGGTTTGCAGCTGCGCGTGTCGGGGCAATCGATCAACGCTTTTGCCGCACCGCACAACATCCAAAACGGCAAGGACCGCCGCCAGTTGCAGGGCTATTACGAAGAGGCCGGTGACGCCCAGCTGGGCTACACCGTGCCCAACCTGCGGGTGGAATACGCCATGCGCAACACCCATGTGCCCGTTGGGCCATGGCGCGGCGTCAACACCAACCAGAACGGCATTTACCTCGAATGCTTCATGGAAGAGGTGGCCCGCGCCGCAGGCAAAGACCCGCTGGAGTTCCGCCGTGGCTTGCTGACGCAACACCCCAAACACTTGGCGGTGCTCAATGCGGCCGCTGACAAAGCCGGTTGGGGCAAGCCATTGCCCGCCGGGCGCCACCGAGGCATCGCCCAGTTCATGGGTTACGGCAGCTACACCGCTGCTGTGGCCGAAGTCTCGGTCAAAGACGGCAAGGTCAAGGTGCATCGCCTGGTGCTCTCGACCAACTGCGGTCACGCTGTGAACACCCAGCAGATCGCCGCGCAGGTCGAAGGCTCGGTGGCCTACGCTTTTGACTCGCTTCAAAGCCAGTCGACCGTCAAGGACGGCCGCATTGTGGACAACAACTTTCACCTGTATCCGATCGCTCGGCTGGCCCAGATGCCGCACATCGAGACAGTGATCGCGCCCACCTTTGACTTCTGGGGCGGGGTGGGCGAACCCACGATTTGCGTGGTGGCTCCCGCCATCATGAACGCGATTTATGCGGCCACGGGCAAGCCTGTGCGCAATCTGCCCCTCAAGAATGAAGGCCTTGAGATCGTCTGATCGCCCGCATGCCAGCCGTGTTGGGCGCAGGCTTGCAGGGCAGGGCGCTTGTCTGGCCTTGTGGGCGGCGCAGGTGCTGGCAGCGCCTGCGGCCAGTCAAGGCTTGCCCGGACCCTTGACGGCGTTGGCCGGGGACCCGGTGAATGGCCTGCGCATTGCGCAGGGCCGCGAAGCCCAATGCGCCCTGTGTCATGCGCTGCCGGGCAGCACCGTGCGCCAAGGCAACATTGGCCCTGGCTTGCAAGGCGTGGCCCAGCGACTGAACCCCGCCATGCTGCGCTTGCGGCTGGTGGATTCGCGGCAAATCAACCCCGACACCCTGATGCCCGCATACCACAGCACCACCGGGCTGCAGCAGGTGGGCAAAGCCTGGGCGGGCCAACCTGTGTTGGCTGCTCAAGACATCGAGGACGTGTTGGCATATTTGCTGACTTTGAATTGACCCCATGAACCCAAGACCTGAGCCCCAAAGACGCGCGCTGCTGACCGGACTGATCGGTGCGGTGGTGGTGCCAGGCGTGGCTGCGCAGTCGAACGCGCAAGGGGCCGAGCTGTCGCCCCAGGGTTGGATCGACCAACTCACAAAAGGCCAGTCGGTGCGCGAGGGCCGTGTCCAGTTGACTCTGCCAAGGCTGGCCGACAACGGCTTGTCTGTACCCTTGCAGGTGCGCGTGCCCAGCCCGATGACGGCGCAAGACCATGTGCGCCAGATTTGCCTGGTGTCCATGCGCAACCCGAGGCCCTTGATGGCCCGGTTTGAGCTGGGGCCGCATTCGGGCCGGGCCGAAGTGGCCACGCGCGTGCGCCTCAATGGCTCGCAGCAAGTGGTGGCGCTGGTCCAGATGTCAGATCTGAGTTGGTGGTCGGCCACTGCCGAGGTGGAAGTCACCGAATCCGCTTGCCTGGACGCCTCTTGACATGCTGGCCCGTGTACAGATCCCCCCCAGCGTTCGCCGTGGCGAGGTGTTCGAAATCCGCCTGCTGCTGCAGCACCCCATGGAGACCGGCTACCGCTTTGACGTGCTGGGCTCGGCCGTGCCCAAGAACGTGATCCACACCCTCACGGTCGATTACGCCGGGCAGCGCATCTTCAAGGCCGAAATGAGCACCGGCATATCGGCCAACCCCTTTTTGTCGTTTTACACGCGTGCTACCGAGAGCGCCGATTTGCTGCTCGCTTGGGCTGACGACAAAGGTCAGCAGGGAAAGCTGGCCGTGCCCGTGGTGGTGGCATGAAGCGTTGGCTGCTGCTTAGCAGTTTGGCGCTGGCCAGCCTGGGGGCAGAAGCACAGACCCCACAGCGGGGCATTCCTTTGACCGATTTGAAGTCTGGCACCACGTTCATGAGCGCGGACCTGCGGACCTTGCAGACCGACGACGGGCTCAACCCCGCCAGCCTGTGGTGGCTGCAGGGCGAGCATCTGTGGCAACAGCCCACCCCTGAAGGCCCTGCCTGCGCCAGCTGCCATGGCGATGCCGCCAGCCGCATGGCGGGCGTGGCGGCGCGTTACCCGCGTGTGACGCCAGCGGGGGCTGTGCTCAATCTGGAGGCGCAGATCAACCAATGCCGAACCCGGCACCAAAAGGCCCCGGCCTGGGCCTATGAGTCAGAAGCCTTGCTGGCGATGACGGCGTGGCTGGCCAAGGCTGCGCGGGGTGAGCTGCCCCCGTCCGAGCGGGAGGCGAAGGTTCAGATGAGCCAGACCGCGTCTTGGCAGCGAGGCCAGGCGCAGTACTACCAGCGCATCGGGCAGATGAATCTGGCCTGTGCGCATTGCCATGAACAAAATTGGGGGCGACGTCTGGGTGGCGAAACCCTGAGCCAAGGGCACCCGGTGGCTTATCCGGCTTACCGCTTGGAATGGCAGGGGGTGGGGTCGCTGCACCGCCGCTTGCGGGCTTGCTTTTCAGGGGTGAGGGCAGAGCCACCCGCTTTTGGATCGCAGGCTCTGCTGGACCTGGAGGTGTTTTTGGCCTGGCGCGCAGGCCCATTGCCCCTAGAGGCGCCGGGCGTTCGTCGCTGAGCCCCGCAATCAGGCGGCCGGTGCGGGGTTGTGCTTGAGCTGAGCAACCAGTTTGCCCATGCTGCCGGTGGAGATCAGGTGGGCGTAAATCAGGCCCAACCAGCCACGCTCATGGAACATTTGCAGCGTCTCAGCAGGCAATTGGCGGAACTTTTGCTCGTCCACGATGCGGAAGTCGGTCAGGTTCTGCGTTTGGCCATCGTGCAGCGTGATGCTGGCTTGTTGGTCCACCAGCAGATCGGCCGCTTGCAGGGCTTCGCAGAATTCACGGGTTTGTTGCAACTGGATGTGGAAGTTCTTGCAGAACTCCAAGCCCTGTTTGGTCAGGTCAGAAGCTTCTTTTTTGTCATCGAACAGGTCCACGCCCTTGTCTTTGTTCAGGGCGGCTGCGTCCATGTCAATGCAAAGGGTCAAGTCTTCTGAACCGGGTGTTTCGGAAAAGATGAAGGGGTAGCGGCGCACATAGGCCGGGATGTAGGTCTCGGCAGCCCATTCGCCTTTGTCGTTGACATAGGCGTTGTGGTCGGAACGCACACCCAGCACGACCAGAGGCAGCGCCACTTCGCCGGTCGAAAACACGATCACGTAGTCACGGCAAGTTGCACCAAATTCCTCGATCACCAGGGGCACGGAGTTGGTTTGCCGTGCAAAACCAAAGCCGACTTCAAAATTGAGTTTGAGCCCATCGTGCAGTTCTGGGGTGAGTTGCTGAGGGTTTTTGTACAGCAGGGGCATGGTATTGGTGGTCATTTGGATACGCCTTACAGAAAGTCAAAAGAATAACAGGACTCGTGCGCTTGAAGTTTCAAATCGGTTTCAAGGTCCGACTCAAACCATGCCTTGGTGGCGCAGCAGTGCGTCCAGGCTGGGCTCGCGGCCACGGAAAGCCTTAAAGGATTCGAGCGCTGGGCGGCTGCCCCCGGCTTCGAGGATTTCCTTGCGGTAGCGGCGGCCGGTGTCGATGCTCGGCGCGCCGTCTTCGCCAGCGCTTTCTTCGAACGCGGCATAGGCGTCGGCCGACAGCACTTCGGCCCATTTGTAGCTGTAATAGCCCGCTGCGTAGCCGCCCGCAAAGATGTGGCTGAAGGTGTGGGCCATGCGGTTGAACGCAGGCGATTGCAACACAGACACTTCTTGGCGGACTTCTTGCAGCAGGGGCATGAAGTCTTGGCTTGGGTCGTGCTCGGCGTGCAATCGCATGTCAAACAGCGAGAACTCAATCTGGCGCAAGGTCTGCAGGCCGCTCTGGAAGTTGCGCGCGGCAACCATCTTGTCGAACAGCTCGCGGGGCAGTGGCTCGCCGCTGTCCACGTGGGCTGTCATGTGGCGCAGCACGTCCCATTCCCAGCAGAAGTTCTCCATGAACTGGCTGGGCAGCTCGACCGCGTCCCATTCGACGCCGCTGATGCCCGACACGTCGTGCTCGTTGACCTGGGTCAGCATGTGGTGCAGGCCGTGGCCGAACTCATGGAACAGGGTCGTCACGTCGTCATGGGTGAGCAGGGCCGGCCGGCCGTTGACGCCT
>CANBTZ010000039.1 GCA_947372495.1 Comamonadaceae bacterium
AGCACCGGCAGCGGTGTCGAACTCGGGTTCGGTGTTCAGCAACAAAACCGCCTTGAGGCTGCCGTCCAACATCTGGGCGGCGTTCTTGCCACCGGTTTGCGGTTGGGCTTTGGCCCACTGCACACCGACGGTGTTGGCCGCTTCGGTCAAATAGCCCACGCTCGCGCCGGTTTGCTCGCCGATCCAGTTGGCCAGCACCAGCAGGCTCGAAGCATTGGCGTGGTGCGCAGCACCATTGCCCAGCAACACGGCCTTGCGCTCACCGCCCAAGACAGACTTGGCGATGGCTTGGGCTTGAGCGGTTGCATTGCCAGCAGCCGGGGCAGCAACGCCCTTCTCTGCTGCAATCGCTGTGGCCACATCGGCCAGGGTTTGCACCCAAGCCGAAGCATCGGTCACCACGCTGTTTTTCAGGGGCAATGCCCATGCGTCGGCCTTGGCCAGCTGCGCGCCAGAAGCAATCGCATTGACTTGGGCGCCATGGCGTGCCGCTTGACGGATGCGCTGTGCGAACAGCGGGTGGTCTTTGCGCAGGTTGGAGCCCACGACCAGAACGCGTTGCAGCGTGGTCAGCGACGCGATGCTGGTGCCCAGCCACTGCACACCATCGGCAGCAGCAAATTCGGCACGGCGCAGACGGGCGTCCACGTTATCGGAACCCAGACCACGCAGCAAGCTGCCGGCCAAGTAGGCTTCTTCGACGGTGCTGTGCGGGCTCACCAACGCGCCAATGTGGGCGGCACCGTGGTCACGTTGGATGTTGCGCAAGCCATTGGCCACGTATTCGAGGGCGGTTTGCCAGTCAACTTCTTTCCACTCGCCACCTTGCTTGAGCATGGGTTTTGTGAGGCGATCTGAACCGTTCAAAGCTTCGTACGAGAAACGGTCGCGGTCGGCGATCCAGCACTCGTTGACTTCTTCATTCTCAAGGGGAACAACGCGCATGACCTGGTTGTTCTTGACCTGCACCACCAGGTTGGCACCCGAAGAGTCGTGCGCAGCCACAGACTTGCGGCGCGACAACTCCCAAGTGCGGGCGTGGTAGCGGAAAGGTTTGCTGGTTAAAGCACCCACTGGGCAGATGTCGATCATGTTGCCCGACAACTCGGAGTCAATGGTCTGGCCCAGGAAGGTTTCGATCTCGGCGTGCTCGCCACGGTGGGACATGCCCAGCTCCATGTCACCGGCCACTTCTTGACCAAAGCGAACGCAACGTGTGCAGTGGATGCAGCGGCTCATCTCTTCCATCGAGATCAGCGGACCGACTTCCTTGTGGAACACCACACGCTTTTCTTCTTCGTAGCGCGAGCTGCTGCCGCCATAACCCACGGCCAAGTCTTGCAACTGGCACTCACCGCCTTGATCGCAAATAGGGCAATCGAGTGGGTGGTTGATCAGCAAAAACTCCATGACCGACTTTTGAGCCGCAATGGCCCGGTCGCTCTTGGTGCGCACGATCATGCCTTGCGTGACTGGCGTGGCGCAAGCTGGCATGGGCTTGGGGGCTTTTTCAACCTCGACCAAACACATGCGGCAGTTCGCCGCGATGGAGAGTTTCTTGTGATAACAGAAATGCGGGATGTAGGTGCCGGCTTTTTCAGCGGCATGCATCACCATGCTGCCTTCGGCAACTTCCACTTTCTGACCGTCGAGTTCTATTTCAACCATGGGTCTTCACCGTTGTTGCGTCGGCACCGACCATGGAGGTCTTGTGCTCGATGAGGTGTACAAATTCGTGACGGAAATGTTTGAGCATGCCGCGCACCGGCATGGCCGCTGCGTCGCCCAAAGCGCAAATCGTGCGGCCCATGATGTTGCCGGCCACGCTGTCAAGCATGTCGATGTCGCTGGCACGGCCCTGGCCGTGTTCAATGCGGTCGACCATGCGCCAGAGCCAACCCGTGCCTTCACGGCAAGGCGTGCATTGGCCACAGGATTCGTGCGAGTAAAAGTAAGACAGTCGGGCCAAGGCCTTGACCATGCAACGCGTCTCGTCCATGACGATCACCGCACCGGAGCCCAACATCGAACCGCCTTCTTTGGTGATGCTGTCGTAGTCCATGGTGAGCGTCATCATCAAATCGGCTGGAACGACCGGCGAAGAAGATCCGCCTGGGATCACTGCCTTGAGCTTGCGGCCGCCGCGCACGCCACCAGCCAGTTCGAGCAGCTTGGCAAACGGTGTGCCCATGGGCACTTCGTAGTTGCCGGGGCGCTCCACGTCACCGCTGACCGAGAAGATCTTGGTGCCGCCGTTGTTGGGCTTGCCGCATTCGAGGTACGCCTGACCACCGTTGCGGATGATCCAGGGCACCGCTGCGAATGTTTCGGTGTTGTTGATGGTGGTGGGCTTGCCGTACAGACCAAAGCTGGCTGGGAACGGCGGCTTGAAGCGTGGTTGGCCTTTTTTGCCTTCCAGCGATTCGAGCAAAGCGGTTTCTTCGCCGCAGATGTAAGCGCCAAAACCGTGCGATGCGTGCAGCTGGAAACTGAACGTCGAGCCCAAAATGTTGTCACCCAGATATCCCGCAGCGCGGGCTTCTTCCAGAGCCGCTTCAAAGCGCTCATAAGTATGGAAAATCTCGCCGTGGATGTAGTTGTAACCCACGCTGATGCCCATGGCATAAGCGGCGATGGCCATGCCTTCGATCACCGTGTGGGGGTTGTACTCCATGATGTCACGGTCTTTGCACGTCCCCGGCTCGCCTTCGTCCGAGTTGCAAACCAGGTACTTTTGCCCAGGGAACTGGCGGGGCATAAAGCTCCACTTCAAACCCGTGGGAAAGCCCGCACCGCCGCGACCACGCAGGCCGGATTCTTTGACTGTGGCGATGACTTGGTCTTGCGTGAGGCCTTCACCACCGTCTTTGCCCAAAATCTTGCGCAAAGCGGCATAGCCACCGCGCGCTTCGTAGTCTTTGATGCCCCAGTTCTGGCCATTCAGGTCCGCATAGATTTGCGGGTTGATGTGGCGATCATGGAAGCACGTGTCCACGCCTGAGGCCTGGAATTGACCGAGGATTTGCTCGACGTTCATCAGACCGCCTCCGCTTTCTTCAAGCTGTCGATCAACTGATCGAGCTTGTCGTTGCTCATGAAGCTGCACATGTGGCGATCGTTCACCAGCATGACGGGGGCGTCAGCACAAGCACCCTGGCATTCGCTGGGCTGCAAGGTGAACAGGCCGTCAGCCGTGGTCTCGCCCGCGTGCACACCCAATTTGTGTTCCAGGTGTTGCAAGGCCTGCTGGCCTCCGCGCAACTGGCAAGGCAGGTTGGTGCAGACGTTCAGTTTGAACTTGCCCACCGGCTTTTGGTTGTACATGTTGTAGAAGCTGGTGACTTCGTGCACCGCCATCGCTGGCATGCCGAGGTAGTCAGCAACGCCCTGCTCGCTCTCAGGGCTGACCCAACCTTGTTCCTGCTGAACGATCGACAGGCAGGCCATCACGGCCGACTGTTTTTGGTCAGCCGGGAACTTGGCAACTTCACGCGCAAAGCGTGTTTTTGTGGATTCCGAGATCATCGGTCAATCTCTCCAAACACAATGTCCATGGTCCCGATGATGGCGACGGCGTCGGCCAACATGTGGCCACGGGCCATTTCATCGAGGGTGGCCAAATGGGCAAAGCCCGGGGCACGGATTTTCAGGCGATAGGGCTTGTTGGCACCGTCGCTGACCATGTAAATGCCGAATTCGCCTTTCGGGTGTTCGACGGCGGCATAGGCTTCGCCTTCGGGCACATGAAAACCTTCTGTGAAAAGCTTGAAATGGTGGATCAAGTCTTCCATGTTGGACTTCATGCCTTCACGGGCAGGCGGTGCGACCTTGTGGTTGTCGGTGATGACCGGACCGGGGTTGGCCCGCAACCAAGCCACGCACTGCTGGATGATGCGGTTGGACTCGCGCATCTCTTGCATACGAACCAGGTAACGGTCGTAACTGTCACCGGTTTTGCCCACGGGCACATCGAACTCGACTTTGTCGTAGGCGTCGTAAGGCTGCTTCTTGCGCAAGTCCCAGGCGATGCCCGAGCCACGCAACATGGGACCGGTCATGCCCAGATTCAGAGCACGCTCAGGCGGCACCACGCCAATGCCCACGGTGCGCTGCTTCCAGATGCGGTTGTCGGTCAGCAGAGTTTCGTACTCGTCCATGCACTTGGGGAAGCGCTGCGTGAAGTCGTTGATGAAATCGAGCAAGGAACCTTGACGGTTCTTGTTCATTTCAGCGATGGTCTTGGCGTTCTTGACCTTGCTGACTTTGTACTGCGGCATGTTGTCAGGCAGATCGCGGTACACGCCACCAGGACGGAAATACGCTGCGTGCATGCGTGCGCCAGAGACGGCTTCGTACATGTCGAACAGGTCTTCACGCTCGCGGAAGGTGTAGATCAAGATGGTGGAGCTGCCGCAATCGTTGCCGTGCGAGCCGAGCCACATCAGGTGGTTGAGCAAACGGGTGATCTCCGAGAACATCACGCGGATGTACTGGGCGCGCATCGGCACTTCGAGGCCGAGCATCTTTTCGATGGCCAGGCAATAAGCGTGCTCGTTGCACATCATCGACACATAGTCCAGCCGGTCCATGTAAGGCAGCGACTGGATGTAAGTCTTGGTCTCGGCCAGCTTTTCAGTGGCGCGGTGCAACAAGCCAATGTGCGGATCTGCGCGTTGCACGACCTCGCCATCGAGCTCCAAGACCAGACGCAACACGCCGTGTGCGGCCGGGTGCTGGGGTCCGAAGTTCAGCGTGTAATTCTTGATTTCGGCCATATCAGTGCAGGCCTCCATAGTTTTCTTCACGGATGATGCGCGGTGTGATTTCGCGCGGCTCGATGCTCACAGGTTCGTACACCACGCGCTTGCGCTCGGCGTCGTAGCGCATCTCGACATGTCCCGACACCGGGAAGTCTTTGCGGAAAGGGTGTCCGATGAAGCCGTAATCGGTCAAGATGCGGCGCAAATCATTGTGGCCTTCGAACACGATGCCGAACAAGTCAAACGCTTCACGCTCGTACCAGTTGGCCGAGTTCCAGAGGGCATTGACCGAAGCCACCAAGGGCAGATCGTCGTCCGGGCACAGCACCTTGACGCGCACGCGCTGGTTGAGGCTGACCGACAGCAGGTGCACTGTGACGCCAAAACGCGGACCATCGGTGCCGACATCACGGTAGGTGGAGTAGTCCACACCGCACAGGTCGATCAGTTGTTGAAATTGGCAGCCCGCTGCGGTTTGCAGGGTCTGCATCACATCAAGGTAGTTCGCGGCATTCACATGCACAGTCACTTCACCCAAGGCGAGTGTGAGCTGCGCACGTTCACCGAGCACCGCGGCCAGCTTGGCCTGCAGGTCTTCGGGGCGGATGGCAAAGTCGGTCATTCGTGCTCCCTCAGACGCGCGCAATGGTTTGCGTGCGGCGGATTTTTTGCTGCAGCTGGATGATGCCGTAGATCAGGGCTTCAGCCGTGGGTGGGCAGCCGGGCACGTACACGTCCACCGGCACCACGCGGTCGCAACCGCGCACCACAGAATAGCTGTAGTGGTAGTAACCACCGCCATTGGCGCAAGAGCCCATGGAGATGACCCAACGCGGCTCGGACATCTGGTCATAGACCTTGCGCAAGGCTGGCGCCATCTTGTTGCACAGCGTGCCAGCCACGATCATCAGATCGGCCTGACGCGGACTGGCACGGAACACCTCGGCACCAAAACGGGCCAAGTCATAGCGCGCCGTGGCCGAATGCATCATTTCCACCGCGCAGCACGCCAGACCAAAGGTCATGGGCCACAGCGAACCGGTTTTGGCCCAGTTCACCACCGAGTCGTAACTCGTGGTGATAAAGCCTTCCTTCATCACGCCTTCAATCATCTCGTAGTCCTCAGAGGCTGAATGGGTTGTCAGTGAACGGGATCATTCCCAGTCCAGTGCGCCTTTTTTCCACTCGTAGACAAAGCCCACGACCAGAATGGTCAGAAAAATCACGACGGCCGCAAAACCGGCCAAACCCACTTCTTTGAGCGCAACAGCCCAAGGAAACAAGAATGCGATTTCAAGGTCAAACAAAATGAACAAGATCGCCACCAGGTAGTAGCGAACGTCAAATTTCATGCGGGCGTCTTCGAAAGCTTCGAAACCGCATTCATAGGGGGAGTTTTTTTCCGCGTCAGGACGGTTGGGGCCAAGAATGTAGCCCAATACCTGGGGAATCACGCCGACAGCGAGGCCAACGAGTATGAACAAGAGAATGGGGAGGTATTGGCCGAGGTTCATCTTAGGACTGACGGATCACCTGAAGATGGGCTCTGACGCAGATCAGAACCCATCTGTTTGTCTGGTGCCGTCGGCGAGACTCGAACTCGCACAGCTTTCGCCACTACCCCCTCAAGATAGCGTGTCTACCAATTTCACCACGACGGCGGTTTGTTTACCCGGTTTGCGTGAGGAACACCGTTTTATAGGTGTTATTGCTCTCCGGACAATCCCGAATTCTACTCTTAAAAGCTCGCAAAATCCTTGCGCAAAACCGGAAATTTGCGCAGAACAGCAAAGCTGATGCGAGGCTTACTTGGCGGGCACCGAAGCAGGCGCCGCATTGCCAGGAATTTGCGCTGCTGTGCTGTTGTCAACTGTAGGTGCTGGGGCCGTGACCGCAGCGCCTTCGAGCACACTGCCCGAAGCCTGTGGGCGGCTGTTGCCCAAATAAGCCAGCATCAAAGTGCAGACAAAAAACACAGCAGCCAGCACGGCCGTGGTGCGCGACAGGAAGTTGGCTCCACCCGTGGCGCCAAACAAGCTGCCCGACGTGCCACTGCCAAAGGCCGCACCCATGTCAGCGCCTTTGCCATGCTGAACCAGGATCAAACCAATCATGGCCAGCGCCGACAGCATCTGAACCACCAAAATCAAAGTCATTGCAACGCTCATCAGTCTCTCCGAAAGTCAAAAAATACTGCAGGCATCAACGCGATGCGGCCCGCAAAATGGTCAAAAAATCTGCCGCCTTGAGGGCAGCGCCACCGATCAAGCCACCATCCACATCGGGCTGGGCCAGCAAATCAGCGGCATTGGCAGCGTTCATGCTGCCACCGTACAAAATCGAAACACGCTCGGCATGCGCTGTCGCCGCCTTGATCTGGGCACGCAAGACCGCATGCACCCCTTGAGCTTCTTCAGGCGAGGCGGTTTGCCCCGTGCCCACGGCCCAAATGGGCTCGTACGCCACAACGATCTCGCTGATGCAGTGCCCATTTTCATGGATCACAGCCGCCAGCTGACGTTTGACCACAGCTTCGGTCTGCCCGGCTTCGCGTTGCGACAAGGTCTCACCCACACACACGATGGGCGTGATGCCATGGGCCAGCGACTGCTTGGCTTTGAGCGCCACCAACTCATCGCTCTCGCCATGGTACTGGCGACGCTCAGAGTGGCCCACGATGCAGTAGCGCACACCAAAGTCGCGCAACATGGCGGCGGACACCTCGCCGGTGAAAGCGCCTGCGCCGTGCGCAGACACATCCTGCGCCCCCAGCGCAATGGGCGAGCCCGCCAGCAAAAGCTGGACCTGCGCCAAATACGGGTGCGGCACACACACCGCAGAGCGGCTGCGAACAGCACCCAAACCATCGCGAAGGCCATCCAACAGCGCTTGGTTGGCGGCCAAGCCGCCGTTCATCTTCCAGTTGCCCACAATGAGCTTGTTGCTCATGCAGCCCCCCAGGTCAAGACGATCTTGCCCACGTGCTGGTTCGACTCCATCAAGGCGTGCGCAGCCGCAGCCCCGCTGGGGTGGCCATCGGTGGGCGATTGCGCAGCAAAGACGCTGTGGATCACCGGCTTGATTTGGCCCGACTCAATCCAGGGCCAGACATGATTTTTGAGGGCGTCAGCGATCGCACCTTTGAAAGCCACCGGGCGTGGACGCAAGGTCGAGCCCGTGATCTGCAAACGGCGACGCAGCACCAAGCCCGCATTGAATTCGCTCTTGATGCCGCCTTGCACCGCGATGATGACCAGGCGACCGTCTTCGGCCAGTGCCTCGACTTCGCGGGCCACATAGCTGCCAGCGACCATGTCCAAGATCACATTCACGCCCTGCCCGTCGGTCAGGCGCTTGGCCTCTTCGACGAAGTCGTGCGTTTTGTAATTGATCGCATGGTCGGCGCCCAGCGCCAGGCAAGCTTGGCACTTGTCGTCGGACCCCGCGGTCACGATCACGCGGGCACCAGCCGCTTTGGCCATCTGAATGGCCGTCACACCAATGCCGCTTGAGCCGCCTTGGATCAACAAAGTCTCACCCGCCTGCAAGTGGCCACGGTCAAACACGTTGGACCAGACCGTGAAAAAGGTCTCGGGCAAAGAGGCGGCTTCAATGTCGCTCAGGCCTTTGGGCACCGGCAAGCATTGGGCCACAGGTGCCACGCACAGCTCGGCATAGCCGCCACCGGCCACCAACGCGCACACACGGTCGCCCACAGCCAAACCTGCAGCCTGCATGGCTTGGGCATCGCCCGAGACCACCACACCGGCCACTTCGAGGCCCGGAATGTCCGAAGCGCCTGGCGGCACAGGGTAGTTGCCGGTGCGCTGCAAAACGTCAGGGCGATTGATGCCACTGGCCAGCACGCGGATCAGCAACTCGCCAGCACCCGCCACCGGGTCCGGGCGTGAGCCTGGAACCAGCATGTCGGGCACGCCGTAGCTTTGAATCTCAACAACTTTCATGGCCTGCCTAAAAATGAAAATCCCGCGAAAGTGCCGACACAGGTCGGCACCGTCGCAGGATGGGGGATCACTGTGGGTGCTGATGGCCTTGAGCTGGGCGGTCCAGCAAGGCCTTCATCGACAACTTCACGCGGCCTTTTTCGTCTGTTTCCAGAACCTTGACCTTGACGATCTGACCTTCGGTCAGGTAGTCGGTCACTTTTTCGACGCGCTCGTGAGCGATCTGGCTGATGTGCAACAGACCGTCTTTGCCTGGCAGCAAGTTGATCAAAGCGCCGAAGTCCAAGATTTTGGTCACGGGGCCTTCGTAGACCTTGCCGATTTCAACTTCAGCGGTGATCTGCTCGATGCGTTTCTTGGCGATTTCTGCCTTGTCGCCGTCGGTCGCAGCGATGGTGATCGTGCCATCTTCTTCGATGTTGATCTGGCAACCGGTTTCTTCGGTCAACGCGCGGATGGTCGCGCCGCCTTTGCCGATCACGTCACGGATTTTCTCGGGGTTGATCTTCATGGTGAAGAGCTTGGGCGCGAAATCAGACACTTCGGTGTTGGCTTCGCTCATCGCTTCTTGCATCTTGCCCAGAATGTGCATGCGCGCTTCTTTGGCTTGGGCCAAAGCGACTTGCATGATTTCTTTGGTGATGCCTTGGATTTTGATGTCCATTTGCAAAGCGGTGATACCGTTGGTGGTACCAGCGACCTTGAAGTCCATGTCACCCAGGTGGTCTTCGTCACCCAGGATGTCGGTCAACACCGCAAAGCGGTTGTCTTCCTTGATCAGGCCCATGGCGATACCGGCCACGTGGGCTTTCATCGGCACACCCGCGTCCATCATCGACAAGCAGCCGCCGCAGACCGAAGCCATGGACGAAGAACCGTTCGATTCGGTGATTTCAGACACCACACGCAGGGTGTATGGGAACTCTTCTTTGCTTGGCAGCACAGCAGCCAAAGCACGCTTGGCCAGGCGGCCGTGGCCGATTTCGCGGCGCTTGGTCGAACCCATGCGGCCCACTTCGCCAGTGGCAAAGGGAGGCATGTTGTAGTGGAACATGAAGCGGTCTTCGAACTCGCCAGCCAACGCGTCAATGCGCTGTGCATCACGCTCTGTGCCCAGCGTCGTCACGACCAAAGCCTGTGTCTCGCCACGGGTGAACAGGGCCGAGCCGTGTGTGCGGGGCAGCACGCTGTTGCGGATTTCGATGGGGCGCACAGTGCGTGTGTCGCGGCCGTCGATGCGAGGCTCACCGGACAAAATCTGGCTGCGCACGATGCGGGCTTCGATTTCGAACATCAGGCCATCGAGCTTGACGCTGTCAAAGGCCACGCCCTCTTCGGCCAAAGCGACTTTGACCGAAGCGTAGGCTTCGCGGCAAGCGTGTGTGCGGGCTTGTTTGTTGCGCAGCTGGTAAGCAGCGCGCAGTTTTTCTTCGGCCAACGTGGCCAACTTGGCTTCGAAAGCCAAGTCGCGGGCAGGCGCTTGCCAGTCCCATGCGGGCTTGCCCGCTTCGCGCACCAGTTCGTGGATGGCGGCGATGGCGATGGCCGATTGCTCATGGCCATACACCACACCACCCAGCATGATTTCTTCAGACAGTTGACGGGCTTCGGATTCGACCATCAGCACAGCGGCTTCGGTACCGGCCACAACCAAGTCCATGACGCTTTCTTTGCGCTGGGTCTGGCCTGGGTTCAGGACGTATTCGCCGTTGATGTAGCCCACGCGTGCGGCGCCAATGGGGCCGTTGAATGGGATGCCTGAGATGGACAAGGCGGCAGACACGGCGATCATCGCGGCGATGTCGGCGTCGACTTCAGGGTTCAGAGACACGGTGTGGATGACCACGTGCACGTCGTTGTAGAAGCCTTCAGGGAACAGAGGACGGATCGGACGGTCGATCAGACGGCTGGTCAGGGTCTCGTGCTCGCTGGGCTTGGCTTCACGCTTGAAAAAGCTGCCAGGGATCTTGCCTGCAGCGTAGGTTTTCTCGATGTAATCGACCGTGAGGGGGAAAAAGTCTTGGCCGGCTTTGGCCACTTTGGAACCCACGACAGTGGCCAGCACCACAGTGCCTTCCATGTCGAGCAGCACAGCGCCGCCAGCTTGGCGAGCCACTTCGCCGGTTTCCATCTTGACCGTGTGCTGGCCCCATTGGAAAGTTTTGGTGACTTTATTGAAAATGGACATGTTCAGAACTCCTGAAAATCAAGGTGCATGAGGCTGCACCGTGGGCCCGGAACTTGGCTTTCTGAACTCGATGCCATTCCACAAAACCTGGTTGGAAAGTCTTGTGGAATGACACAGCGCGAGAACGCCCGGACAAATTCCGAATAAAAAACAATAAAGCGCCTGAGCTAGTGACCTAACTCAGGCGCTTTTCATCTGTACTTGTGTTTACTTGCGCAGGCCAAGCTTGGCGATCAGGGCAATGTAACGGTCAGCATCACGGGACTTGAGGTAGTCCAGCAGCTTGCGGCGGCGGCTCACCATGCGCAACAGGCCGCGGCGACCATGGTGGTCTTTGGCGTGTGTCTTGAAGTGAGGTGTCAGCTCGTTGATACGTGCTGTCAGCAGGGCCACTTGGACTTCTGGGGACCCAGTGTCATTGGCTGCGCGGGCGTTGGCCTTGACGACCTCGGCTTTGATGGAAGATGCGATCATGATTTTTCCTTTTGTTCGCCCTCACCCGAAGGCGTGAAAGCGATGTTGTTGACTTGCGCTGGCGGCTGGAAGTGCTGACAGCGTGCGCCTTGCACCACGCAAAGCCCTGAGATTATAGCCTGAAATACCCGACTTTTTGGCCCCTGGCGGTCAGCGTGCGCGCCAAGAGACCCACGCCAGCGCCAACCCGGTCAAAGCAAATACGGCGAAAGCCACAAACGACCAGTTGGCGATCGAGCCGCCCAAAAAGGTCCAGTCCACCTTGGTGCAGTCGCCGCTGCCCTTGAAGATCATGGGGATGGCGCGCTGAAGTGGAAAGTTCTCCACCATGCCGTAAAAGTCGCGCCCGCAGCTGACCACCTCTGGGGGGTACCACTGGATCCAGCTCTGGCGAGCGGCCGTGAAAGCGCCAAAACCCGCCATGAGCGTCATCAACATCGACCAAACCGCCCGCCATGACGAGCGGGTCAGCCGCGAGCCGACCAGCGCGATCACCGCCACCCCGATCAAGGCATAGCGCTGCACGATGCACATGGGGCAAGGGTTGAGCCCCACCACATGCTGCAGATACATGCCAAACGCCAGCATGCCCACGCACGCCAGAGCCACCAGCGCGAACACGCGCTGGACGCTCAAAGGAACACCAGCGAAACGAATCAAAGGAGCAGTCAATTCAGGACTCGACAAAAACACGGGCCTTGCGCGGGGTCAGCACCAGCATTTCCCCTTCACGCAGCGCCTGCTCTCTGAATTGTGACGCAGAGATCTGGGCTTCGATCACCGTGTCCTTGCCAAAGCCCAGATTTTCGGAGGGCTCCAGCTCCAAGCGTGCGACAGGCCCCACAACGATGGTGCGCGTGAGCTTGGCCACAATGCCTGCATTGACACCACCCGGGATGTAGCGGGCCACATCCAGATCGTGCGGACGCACATAGGCAAAGGCCTTGGCGTCCTGTACCAGGCCGTGCTCCGGGCTGTCCAGGCGCACACCATGCTGGTCAGCACCAATCAGCATCTCGCCCTCGTGGGCGCGGCCATGGAACAAGTTCACATCGCCCAAAAAGCCATACACAAAGGGGCTGGCCGGGTGGTCCCACACGTCTTGTGGCGAGCCAATCTGCTCGATGTTGCCCTTGTTCATCAGCACCACGCGGTCGGCCACTTCCAGGGCTTCTTCCTGGTCGTGCGTCACAAAAATGCTGGTCACATGCAACTCGTCGTGCAGGCGGCGCAGCCAGCGGCGCAGCTCCTTGCGCACCTTGGCGTCCAGCGCGCCAAACGGCTCGTCGAGCAGCAACACTTTCGGCTCTACGGCCAGCGCCCGGGCCAGGGCAATGCGCTGGCGCTGCCCGCCCGACAACTGCGAGGGGTAACGGTCGGCCAGCCAGTCCAGCTGCACCAGGCCCAGCAACTCGTGCACCTTGCGTTTGATTTCGGATTCACTCGGGCGCTCTTTGCGAGGCTTAACGCGCAGGCCAAAGGCCACGTTCTCGAACACCGTCATGTGGCGGAACAGGGCGTAGTGCTGGAACACAAAACCCACCTGGCGCTCGCGCACATGGACATGGGTGGTGTCTTCGCCGCTGAAGGCGATGGTGCCTTGGTCGGCCGTCTCCAGCCCGGCAATGATGCGCAGCAGCGTGGTTTTGCCACAGCCCGACGGCCCCAGCAAGGCGACGAGTTCGCCCGACTCGATGTCGAGGCTGACGTTGTTCAGCGCGGTGAAGTCGCCAAACTGTTTATGGACGTTGCGGATTTCGATGCTCATGGCTCAAAACTTTCAATCGGATTCAGACCTGCGCACCTGCGGCAGGGGTCAGTGGGCGCTCAGGTGGCGTATCGGCAGCAGCGCGCAACTCGCGCTCATGGCGCCACTCCACAATGGATTTGATCAACAAGGTCACCAAGGCCAGCAGTGCCAAAAGCGAGGCCACGGCAAAAGCGGCCACCGACTGGTACTCGTTGTAGAGGATTTCCACGTGCAGCGGCATCGTGTTGGTCTGGCCACGAATATGACCCGACACCACCGACACCGCACCGAACTCGCCCATGGCGCGGGCATTGCACAAAATGACGCCGTAAATCAAACCCCACTTGATGTTGGGCAGCGTCACGTACCAGAAGGTCTGCCAACCGGTCGCGCCCAGCACGATGGCGGCCTGCTCCTCGTCGTTGCCTTGCGCCTGCATGAGCGGGATCAGCTCGCGGGCGATGAACGGAAAAGTCACGAACACGGTCGCGAGCACGATGCCGGGCACGGCAAACACGATCTTGATGTCGTGCGCCTGCAGCCAGGGGCCGAACCAGCCCTGCGCACCAAACATCAGCACATAAATCAAACCGGCCACCACGGGTGACACCGAGAATGGCAAGTCCACCAAGGTGGTCAGAAAAGCTTTGCCTTTGAATTCGTACTTGGCAATCGCCCAGGCCGCAGCCACACCAAACACCAGGTTCAAGGGCACGGCAATGGCCGCTGTGATCAGCGTGAGCCAGATCGCCGACCAGGCATCGGGCTCTTTGAAGGCCTCCAGGTAAGCGTCCAGGCCTTTGCGCAGCGCTTCGGTGAACACCGCCGCCAGGGGCAGCACCAAAAACAGGAACATGAACACCAGCGCGACGCCAATCAGGCTCCAGCGCACCCAGGTGGGTTCGGTGGTGCCCGCTTGCGCGCGGCGAGCCGAAGCTTTGAGAGAAGTGCCGCCACTCATGCCGGGGCTCCTGAATGACGACGCTGCCAAGCCTGCAGCGCGTTGATGACCAACAACAAAATGAACGAGAACATCAGCATCACCACCGCCACGGCCGTGGCCCCGGCGTAGTCGTATTGTTCGAGCTTGCCGATGATGATGAGCGGTGTGATTTCAGACACCATGGGCATGTTGCCCGCGATGAAAATGACCGAACCGTACTCGCCAATCGCTCGCGCAAACGCCATGGCGAATCCCGTGAGCAGCGCAGGCGCAATCGACGGAAAAATCACCCTGCTGAAAGTCTGCCAGCGTGTCGCGCCCAGGCAGGTGGCCGCTTCTTCGAGTTCTTTTTCAGCGTCTTCGAGCACCGGCTGCACCGTGCGCACCACAAAGGGCAAGCCGATGAAGATCAGCGCGATCACCACCCCATTGGGGTTGAAGGCCAGCACAATGCCCATGGGCTCCAGGTACTGCCCCACCCAGCCGTTGCCCGCAAGCAAAGCCGTGAGCGAAATGCCCGCCACAGCGGTGGGCAGAGCAAAGGGCAAATCGACCAGCGCGTCCACCACCTTTTTGCCAAAGAAGTCGTAGCGCACCAGCACCCAGGCCACCAGCAGGCCAAACACCACATTGACCAGGGCGGCAATGAGCGAAGCGCCAAACGTCAATCGGTACGAGGCCATCACCCGCGGCCCCGTGACGGCGGCCCAGAACTGCTCCCAGCTCAG
>CANBTZ010000040.1 GCA_947372495.1 Comamonadaceae bacterium
CTCCAGAAGGTCCGCACACTGGCATTCTTTTTGAGGGACGCGCTGTCCAAATAGTAGGTGCTCTGTTCATCGCTCAGGACGCGGTCCCACTGGGCGGGGCCTGCAGCGTTGGCGTGCCATGCGGCCATGCCCAGCAGGCTGCACATCAGGGTTTGAAAAAGTGGGCGTTGCATAGTGTCTCCGGGCGTTTGCGCCGTTACCTGAGGGCCTGGAAAGCGCTGACCAGCATTTCCACGGCAACCGCGATCAAGATGAGGCCCATGAGGCGTTCCATGGCCATGACAAAGCGCTCGCCCACCAGGCGCTGGATGCGCTCGGCCAGCAAGAGCACGATGGTGACGATCACGATGGTGACCGTGAGTGCGCCGATCCATTCGAGCCGCCGCTCGGGCGCACGGCTGACCAGCAGGATCACGGTGGCCAAGGCTGAAGGCCCGGCGATGGCGGGAATGGCCAGTGGCACCACGAGGGGCTCACCCGGCAGTTCGATCTCTGGTGACGGCGGCGGCGGAAAGATCATGCGCAGCGCGATGATGAAGAGCACCACGCCCCCGGCCATTTGCAGCGAGGTCTCGTGCAAGTTCATCAGTTTGAGGAACTTCTCGCCCATGAACATGAAGCTGAGCAGCAGGCCAAATGCGATCAGGTTCTCGCGCAGGATCACCTTGGCGCGCCGCTCGGGCGGCACGTGCTTGAGTGCGCTGGCAAAGACGGGGATGTTGCCGAACGGGTCGGTGATCAGCAGCAACAGCACCGTGGCCGAAGAAAAGGTGTAGTCCACCACTTCATTTTGCCAGCAGATGGTCCGTGTTCAACTTCAAACCGCCGCTGTCACGACGATTTCGAGTTTCCACTCGGGCTTGGCCAGATGGGCCTGCACGGTGGCGCGTGGCGGGGTGTGGCCGGGCACGACCCAGGCGTCCCACACGCTGTTCATGCCGGGGAAGTCGGCCAGGTCTTTCAAAAAGATCTGGGCCATCAGGATCTTGGATTTGTCGGTGCCCGCCTTGGCCAGCAGGGCGTCGATGGCGGCCAGCACCTGGCGGGTCTGTCCGGCAATGTCCTGCGTGGCGTCTTCCGCAATTTGACCGGCCAGATAGACCGTACCGTTGTGGATGGCGGCTTCTGACATGCGGGCGCCGACGTCGATGCGTTGAACCATGGTGCTTTCCTTAAGGGGCAAAAGAGGGGATCGTAGCGGCTCAGACGGCCGACGCCTTGGCCATGCACCTTGCCGCAGCCAGGTCCCAGCCACCCCAGCCGCAGCTTTTGAAGAACACCGGGCCGCCAAGCGGCCGTTGAGCGTTTTGCCATGCGGCGGTTTGACCGACCACATCGGCCAGCGTGGGCAGGGCTGCGACATCGATGCCCGCTTGCAGCAAGTCGCCTGCTTCGTGGTCGGCGTCGCGTGTGTCGACCACCAGCGTGCCCGTGCGGGCGATGTGCTGACAGACGCTTGCCGACCACTCGACCATGCGGGGCGTGAACGCGCCGACGGCCGCGACAAATGCGTCGCTGCGCGGCGGGTTTGAGAGCACCACCTCCTGCGCAGGTGTGGCGCTCACCACCAGCGGGCAATCGGCCAGCGCCGCTTTGGGATCGTCCACACGCAGGGCCTGCAAGCCGAGCGATTGAGCGTGCGTCACCAGGGCATCGGCGCTGGTGGCGCTGCGCGAGGCGATCCAAAACTCCTGCACACCCAGGCCTTCATGAAACGCCTCCAGGTGCGCCCGGCCCTGCACGCCCGCGCCCACGATGAGCATGGGGCCGTCACGCCGTGGCGCCAGCTGCTGCGCGGCCAGCAGAGACACGGCTGCCGTGCGGCGCGCCGTGACGGTGGGGCCGTCGAGCAAGGCGATGCGCTGACCGGTCTGCACATCGAACACCACGATGTCGCCCTGGATGGTGGGCAAGCCGCGCTGCGCGTTGGTGGGGATGAAGCTGATGAGCTTGGTGATGGCCACGCGGGCATCGGCTGCGGGCATCACGAACAGGCTGCCGCCGCCCTGCAAGGCTTGCACGATGCGCGGCGGCACATTCACCGTGGGGTCTTGCAGCAGCGCTTCGATTTCTTTGGACAGGGCCAGGTAAGGCAAAGCCTGCGCGGTCAGGTGGGCATTGAGGATGGCAGGTGAGGGCATGGCTTCGCGCGCCTTGAGGTGGATGGATGCCCCAGTGTAGATCGGCCTCCCTCAGTGCATTCACTCAGGGAATTCCCGCTTGTTGCCACGGATGCCCCCGCTACATTGGAGGCATCATCAGGAGCGCGCACATGAAGATTCGAGAACTCGCCACAGGACTGCTGTTTCCCGAGGGGCCGGTGGCCATGGACGACGGCTCGGTGTTGCTGGTCGAGATCGCACGCGGCACGCTGACGCGCGTCACGGCAGACGGCCGGGTGCAGGTGGTGGCCGATCTGGGCGCTGGGCCCAATGGGGCGGCCATCGGGCCCGACGGTGCGGTCTACATTTGCAACAACGGCGGCTTCGAGTGGACGCGCGATCCGGGCAATTACCTGCGCCCCATCGGCCAGGCGCACGACTACTCGGGCGGGCGCATCGAGCGGGTCAATCTGAACACAGGTCGGTCCGAGCGTTTGTACGACAGCGTGGACGGCATCGGATTGCGTGGCCCGAACGACCTGGTGTTTGACCAGCACGGCGGTTTTTATTTCACCGACCTGGGCAAGGTGCGCGCGCACGAGATGGACCGTGGTGGCGTGTTCTACGCTCAGCCCAATGGCACGGGTGTGCAGGCTGTGGCGCGGCCGGTCATGACGCCCAACGGCATCGCACTCTCGCCCGACGGGCAGACCCTGTATTACGCCGAAACCGAAGGCGCCCGCGTCTGGGCCTTTGATGTGACAGCGCCCGGTCAGGTGCGCAAAGACCCCTGGCCCTCGCCCCAAGGCGCGCGCATGGTGACCGCATCACCGGGCGGACATTACCAACGCTTTGACTCGATGGCGGTCGACGCCGAGGGCAACATCTGTGTGGCCACCCTGTTGCACGGCGGCATTTCGGTCGTCAGTCCCGACGGTCAAACGGTGCAGCATGTGCCGCTGCCCGACCCGATGACCACCAACATCTGTTTTGGCGGGCCGGGCCATCGCACGGCGTTCATCACGCTGTCGGCCACTGGGCGGCTGATCGCGGTGGACGATTGGCCCACAGCAGGGCTGGCGCTGAACTTCAACGCCTGAAGAGGCCGATCACAGCGCCAGCGCCGTCGTGTTCTTGACCTCTTCCATCACCGCGTAGGTGCGCGTCTCGCGCACGCCGGGCAGCTGCCACAGCACGGTGCCCGCAAATTCGCGGTAGGCGTTCATGTCGGCAGCCCGGGTTTTGAGCAGGTAGTCAAAGCCCCCGGCCACCATGTGGCACTCCGTGATCTCGGGGCGCACTTGCACCGCCGCCTTGAACTGCTCGAACACATTGGGGCTGGTGCGGTCGAGCAGGATTTCCACAAACACCATCATCCCCGCACCCAGCTTGAGCGGGTTGAGCCGGGCTTCATAGCCCAGGATGAAACCTTCGCGGGTGAGCCGCTGCACCCGAGCCAGTACCGCTGTGGGCGACAGGGCCACGCTTTCGGCGAGCTTCAGATTGCTGATGCGGCCGTCGCGCTGCAGCACATCGAGGATGCGGCGGTCGATGCGGTCAATGTCTGGAGTTTCGGTGTTCATGCTGCCAATTATTCATCAATGTGAATGTATTTTGGTGAAATATTCGGCCATCAATCCGGATGATGGCGATTCATGTCAACCCGCAACGCCTCCGTCATGAACGCTCCTACGACTTTCTTTCAACTGATGCCCACTGGCGCCCACTTCACCCCCGGCGGCCCTTTGCCCGAGCGCAGCGCCCTTCGCGAAGCCATCGCCCGCGCCACCCGCCTGCCCGAAGCGCAGGCCCTGGCCCCCTTGCTGGCGGCTGCCCGCATGAGTCCCGCACAAGCCGAACGCACCGACGCGCTGGCCCGCCAACTGGTGAGGGGTATGCGCGAGGGTCCACAGCAGGTCGGCCGTGCTGGCCGCGTGCAAAGCCTAATGCAGGAATACGCGCTGTCCAGCGAAGAAGGCGTGGCGTTGATGTGTCTGGCCGAAGCGCTGCTGCGCATCCCCGATGCGGCCACGCGCGACGCGCTGATCCGCGACAAGATCGGCCAGGGCGACTGGCACCAGCATGTGGGCCGCAGCCCGTCGCTGTTTGTCAACGCTGCGTCGTGGGGCCTGCTGCTCACGGGCAAGCTGGTGGCCACACACAGCGAGGGCGCGATGCTGGCCTCGCTCACCCGGCTGATCGGCAAGAGCGGCGAGCCGCTGATCCGCCAGGGCGTGCAACTGGCCATGCAGATGCTGGGCGAGCAGTTTGTGACTGGCGAAACCATTGACGAAGCCCTGCACCGCGCCCGCGCCATGGAGGCGCAAGGGTTTCGCTATTCGTACGACATGCTGGGCGAAGCGGCACTGACCGAAACCGATGCGCAGCGCTATTTCCGCTCGTATGAAAACGCCATTCACGCCATTGGCCAAGCGTCGAACGGGCAGGGCGTGGTGAATGGCCCGGGCATCTCGATCAAGCTGTCGGCCCTGCATCCGCGCTACAGCCGCGCCCAGCATCAGCGCGTGATGGATGAACTGTTGCCCCGCGTGTTGAAGCTCACCGAGCTGGCCAAGCATTACGACATTGGCCTCAACATCGACGCCGAAGAAGTGGACCGGCTGGACGTCTCGCTCGACCTGCTCGAAGCGCTGTGCCTGGCCCCCAGTTTGCAGGGCTGGCACGGCATCGGCTTTGTGATCCAAGCCTACCAAAAGCGCTGCCCCTTGGTGATCGACTTCGTGGTGGACTTGGCACGCCGCACGGGCCACCGGCTCATGGTGCGCCTGGTCAAAGGTGCGTACTGGGACAGCGAGATCAAACGCGCCCAGCTGGACGGCCAAAGCGACTACCCGGTCTACACCCGCAAGCACCACACCGATGTGTCTTACCTGGCCTGCGCGCAAAAGCTGCTTGCCGCGCCCGAGGCGGTGTACCCGCAATTTGCCACCCACAACGCGCATACGCTGGCGGCCATCGTGCAACTGGCGCAAGACATGCACGGCGACTACGCGCCGGGCCAATACGAGTTTCAATGCCTGCACGGCATGGGCGAGCCGCTGTACCGGCAGGTGGTGGGTCCACTGCAGCGGCCCTGCCGCATCTACGCGCCCGTGGGCACACACGAAACCCTGCTGGCCTATCTGGTGCGCCGCCTGCTCGAAAACGGAGCCAACAGCTCCTTCGTCAACCGCATGGCCGACACCAGCGTGTCCGTTGGCGATCTGGTGCAAGACCCGGTGGTGCGCACCGAAGAAGATGCCCAGTGTGAAGACAGCCCCCCCGGCCAGCCTCACCCGCAGATCGCGCTGCCCGCGCAGCTGTATGGCGCGGCCCGCCGCAACTCCAGCGGCCCGGATCTGGCGCACGAACCCACACTGCGCCAGCTGGCCGCCGACATGCAAGCGCAGGTGCAAGCGGTGACGGTGACACCTCTGATGGCCGCGCCTTTTGTGGGCGCTGAACGCATCACCCTGCGCAACCCTGCCGACCCCAGCGATGTGCTGGGCACAGTGCAATACGCCAGTGCGGCCGATGTGGAGGCTGCCCTGCAAGCGGCTCACGAAGCCGCACTCAGTTGGGCCGCCACGCCACCCGCACAACGCGCTGCGATGCTGGAGCAGGCCGCCGATCTGCTGCAGGCCGACGCCCCCCGCGTGATGGCCCTGTTGGTGCGCGAAGCTGGTAAGACCTGGGCCCACGCCGTGGCCGAGCTGCGCGAGGCGGTGGACTTTTTGCGCTACTACGCCACGCAGGTGCGCCGCGACTTTGACCCCGGCACCCACACGCCGCTGGGCCCGGTGGTCTGCATCAGCCCGTGGAATTTTCCGCTGGCGATTTTTGTGGGGCAGGTGGCGGCTGCGCTGGCAGCGGGCAACCCGGTGCTGGCCAAGCCCGCCGAGTCAACGCCTGCCATTGCAGCACTGGCCGTGCAGGCGCTTTGGCAAGCGGGTGTAGCCCGGGCCGCTGTGCAACTGCTGCCGGGCCTGGGCCGTGAGGTTGGCCTGCAATTGGTGCGCGATGCACGCGTGCAGGGTGTGCTGTTCACCGGCTCCACCGAGACCGCGCGCGTGCTGCAAGCCGCGCTGGCCGAACGCCTGAACGTGCATGGCCAGCCTGTGCCATTGATTGCCGAGACTGGCGGCCAGAACTGCATGGTGGTGGACTCGTCGGCCCTGCTGGAGCAAGTGGTGAGCGATGCCATGGCTTCGGCCTTTGAAGCGGCAGGCCAACGCTGCTCGGCTCTGCGCGTGCTGTGCGTGCAGGACGATGTGGGAGACCGCTTGATCGAGATGCTGCAAGGTGCGATGGCCGAAATCACGCTGGGTGCACCCGCGCAACTGGCGGTGGACGTGGGTCCGGTGATCGACGAGCGGGCCCGTGCGGGCATCGAAGCGCATGTGCGCGCCATGGTGCAAAGCGGCTGCAAAGTTCACCGCATCAGCGCCAACGCCTTTGACACTTTGCCAGCGGGCACCTATGTGCAACCCACGCTGATCGAGATCGACAGCATCGCGCAACTGACACGCGAAGTGTTCGGCCCGGTGCTGCACATCGTGCGTTATGCCCGCAGCGATCTGCCCCAACTGCTGCAAAGCATCCACGCCACCGGCTACGCCCTCACGCTGGGCGTGCATTCGCGCATCGAAGAGACCATCGCGCAGGTCATTGACCACACCCATGCGGGCAACGTCTACGTGAACCGCAACATGGTGGGCGCGGTGGTGGGCGTGCAGCCCTTTGGTGGCGAAGGCCTCTCAGGCACCGGTCCCAAGGCGGGTGGCCCGCTTTACCTGTTGCGCCTGTTGGCCCACTGCCCACCAGACGCCGCCTTGCGCAGCGTGCAGGCCAGCGGCGCAGCGGCGCTGCCGCAAGCCACGCCCGCACTGCAAGCCCTGCACGATTGGGCGGTGGCGCAAAGCCGTTTGCCGCTGGCGCATGCCTGTGCGCAGTTTGCGGCGGCCAGCCCGGCGGGCCTGCAAGCGACCTTGAGCGGCCCCACCGGCGAGCGCAACGTCTACCGCGTGCAGGCCCGTGCGCGGGTGCTGTGCCTGACGGGGGAACACGCCGGTGCCGATGCCGACCGCCTCACGCAATTGGCCGCCGTGCTGGCCGTGGGCGGCTGCGCCGTGTGGCCGCTGTCTGCGCAGGCGCTGCACGGGCAGCTGCCTGCTGCGGTGCAAAGCCAGGTGATGCTGCAAGACCTTGCGCAAGCTCAGCCGGTAGACGCGGCACTGCTGCACGGCGACGAAGCCACCACCTTGCATTGGCAAGCGCAAATGGCACAGCGCCCGGGGGCCATCGTCGCGCTCACAGCCTTGCGCCCGGGTGACGCCGCTGTGCCGCTGGCGCGCCTGGTGAGCGAGCGCAGCATCAGCACCAACACGGCCGCCGCCGGGGGCAACGCCAGCTTGATGACGCTGGCAGTGTGATCCCTGGTTTGTGGTTCGGCTGGTTCAGTGCGCCCCGCCCGCGTCCGTCCCTGCGGCAGCGCCGTGGGGTGCAGGGCGGCGCGTGAGCCAGATGGAGCCGATCAGCAGCAGGAAGATGCCGGCCGAGGCGATGAAGATGTCGTCGGCCGCCCGGGTGTAAGCCTGCTGGTCGATCAAGCGGGTGATCTGCAAGAGGGCTTGCTCTGAGCTCATGCCCGAGGCCTGCAGCGACTGCAGGGTCAGCGCAAAAACGCCTTGTCCCTGAACCAACGTTTCGGTCATGTGGGCGTGGTGCATGGCAGCGCGGCTGTCCCACACGGTGGTGGCGATCGACGCGCCCATGGCCCCTGCCGTGATCCGTGCGAAGTTGCTCAGACCCGCTGCCGACGGGATGCGGGCCGGCTCGATGCCCGCCAGCGTGAGCGTGGTGAGCGGAATGAAGAACATGGCCATGGCCGCGCCCTGCAAGAAGGTGGGCACCAGGATGTGCGCCATGTCGGTTTGCGTCGTGAATTGCGAGCGCATCCACAGCACAGTTGCAAAAATGATGAAGGCCAATGTGGCAATGCGGCGCGGGTCCCAAATAGCAATTTTTTTGCCAATGAGGGGCGTGAGCAGGATCGCAAAAATGCCGACCGGGGCCAGTGCCATGCCGGCCGAAGTGGCGGTGTAACCCATCCACTGCTGCAGCCACAAGGGCAGCAAGACCACATTGCCAAAAAACAGCGCGTACGCCACCGACAGGGCCAGCGCGCCAAATGAAAAGTTGCGCCGCTTGAAAAGGCGTAAGTCCACCACCGGGTGCTTGTCGGTCAGCTCCCAGACCACGAAGACCGCAAACGACACCAGCGCCACCAGGCCCAAGGTCACGATCTGGGTCGATGCGAACCAGTCGAGCTCTTTGCCCTTGTCGAGCATCAGCTGCAAGGACCCGACCCACAGCACCAGCAGCGTCAATCCCACGGAGTCGATGGGCAGTTTGCGCGTGGGCGTTTCGCGGTGCCTGTAGATGCTCCAGGTCATGCCCGCTGCCAAAAGGCCAACGGGCACGTTGATGTAGAAAATCCACGGCCACGAAATGTTGTCGGTGATCCAGCCGCCCAAGAGCGGCCCCACCACGGGCGCGACCAGGGTCGTCATGCCCCAAAGGGCCAGCGCCATGCCGGCCTTGGCGCGTGGGTAGCTGCTCAGCAGCAGCGTTTGCGACAGCGGGATCATGGGGCCCGCCACCAGGCCTTGCAGCACGCGGAAAAACACCAGCATTTCGAGCGAAGACGCAAAGCCGCACAACCAGCTGGTCAGCACGAACAGCAGGATGCTCATGGAGAACAAGCGAACCGCGCCAAAGCGTTGCGTCAGCCAGCCGGTGAGCGGCACGGCTATCGCGTTGGCCACGCCAAAGCTGGTGATCACCCAGGTGCCTTGCCCTGGGCTCACGCCCAAGTCACCCGAGATGGCGGGGATGGACACGTTGGCGATCGACGAGTCGAGCACGTTCATGAACGTGGCCAGAGACAGCGCCAGTGTGCCCAGCAGCAGGGCCGTGCCGTGCAGCGCCTCGGGCGCGCTCGGAGCAGCGGCAGCAGGCGCAGCAGCAGGCACGCCCACTGCCGAAGTCGGGGTCGATGAAGTGTTCATGCGAAGGTTGGCAGCGCTTTAGCGGGCCGCAGCCGTGCGGCCCAGGTTGGCCGTGATGATGCGTGCAACGCGTTGGTCAGCAGCTTCTTGCTGGGCATCAAACACGGCGGTGCTGGCCGCTGGGCTGGTGCGCGGCGCATCGGCCAGGCTCTTGCCGCTGCCGTCTTCGGTGTTCACGGTCACGTCCATCGACAGGCCCACACGCAGCGGGTGCTCGGCCAGGTCTTTGGCGTCGATGGCGATGCGCACAGGCACACGCTGCACGACCTTGATCCAGTTGCCGGTGGCGTTTTGTGCGGGCAACAAGGCAAAGGCCGCACCCGTGCCGGCACCCAGGCCCACCACTTTGCCGTGGTAAACGACTTTTTGGCCATACACGTCGGCTTCCATCTCAGCGGGTTGGCCGATGCGCAGGTTTTGCAGTTGGCTTTCCTTGAAGTTGGCATCGACCCACAGTTGGTTCAGTGCCACCAGCGTCATGAGCGGTGCCCCGGCCTGCACGCGCTGGCCCAGTTGCACGCCGCGCTTGGCGATGTGCCCGTCGGTGGGGGCGAGCAGCGCCACGCGCTGCAGCGCAAGGAAGGCTTCACGCACCTTGGCGCCAGCGCGTTGCACGCTTGGGTGTTGGGCCACGTTGGTGCCTTCGGTCTGGGCCAGGCTCGCGCTGAGTTGTTCTTTGGCGGCTTGCACAGCCGCTTGGGCCGCAGCCACAGCGCTCTTGGCGGCCGTCACCTGCGCGGTGGCATGCTGGAATTCTTCTTTGCCTATCGCGCCGGTGGCGACCAGCGGTGCGCGGCGTTGGGCGTCATCCTGGGTGCGGGCCAGCTCGGTCTGGATGCGGCTCAGGTCGGCTTCGCGCGCCTGCACCTGCGCTTGCAGCGATCCGGTGTTGGCAAACAAGGTGCGCACTTCGCGCACGGTTTGCGCCAGTTGCGCTTCGGCTTGCTCCAGTGCCACGCTGGCATCGGCGGCATCGAGTTTGACCAGCACTTGACCGGCTTTGACAAAGTCGGTGTCGTCGGCCTGGATGGCCACGACGGTGCCGCCCACTTGCGGGGTGATTTGCACCACGTTGCCGGCCACGTAGGCGTTGTCGGTGCTCTGGTTGTGGCGGCCCGTGAACCAGTGCCAGCCGCCCCAGCCCAAAGCGCACACGCCAACAACGGCGGCAATGATGGTGAGGCCCCGGCGGCGGACAGCGTTGAATTCGGTGGGTGTCAGATCGGTCATGGTGGTGCTTTGAAAATACGGTGGTGTGTGGGGCTCAGCGGGCGGCCGCTGTGGTGCGGGGTTCGGTGGTGGCGTCGGTTGGCCAGCCGCCGCCCAGTGCGCGCATCAGGTTGGCGCGGCTGTCGCGTTGGCGGGCTTGCAGGTCAATGGCCAGGCGCTTTTGGGCCAGCACGGCAGATTCGGCTGCGAGCACGGCCAGGCGGTTGCCCAGGCCTGCCTCGAAGCGCTGCCCGGCCAAAGCGTGCGCACGTTCTGCGCTGCTGAGGGCCTTGGTCTGCTCGGCCCATTGGATGTCCACCGATTGGCTGGAGGCAATCGCGTCAGCGGCTTCTTTGGCCGCGCCCAGGACGGCGCTGTTGTAGTTCGCCACGGCGCTGTCGCGCTCGGCTTCACGCCCTGACAGCTGCGCGCGCAAACGCCCGCCATCAAAGAGCGGCAATCGCACGGCGGGCACCACGCCGTACTGGCGGCTGCCCGAGTCGAGCAGGCGGTTCATGCCCAGAGCGTTGAAGCCCGCAAAGGCGCTCAGGTTGACGTTGGGGTAGAACTGCGTGCGAGCGACTTCGATGTCTTGACTGCTGGCCTCCACGCGCCAGCGCGCTGCGACCACATCGGGCCTGCGTCCGAGCAAGTCAGCGCCCAGCGTGGTGGGCATGGCGTCGAGTTTCAACGCGTCCATGCGCGGGCTGAAATTGTCCAGCGCTTGTGGTGCTTGGCCACTGAGGGCCGCCAGTTGGTGGCGGGTCAGGGTGATTTGCTCTTTCAGGCTTTCCACTTGCATGGCGGCGTCCGCCAGCGAGCCCTCGGACTGGGCTTGTTCAATGCGGGTGTCGAGACCGGCTTCGCGGCGCTGCTGCACCAGCTGCTGCATCTGTTGGCGTTGTTGCACCATGCGCTCGGCGACATCGCGCTGGGCCAGCAGCCGTGCCAGTGCCACATGGCCCCGGACGACTTGGTTGACCAAGGCATTCGCAGCCACAGCCGCATCGGCCTGCGCGGCACGGACCTGGCCTATGGCCGAGGCCAGTTCGGCTTGGTGCTGCCCCCAAAGGTCCGGGTTCCAGCCCACGCCCGCTTGCAAGGTGTCGTTGCTCCAGGTGTTGCCTGCGATGGGCGGCGGAAACAGGCCGTTGGCGCTGTAGCGTTGGCGGCTGAATTCGGCGCCCAGGGTGGCTTGGGGCAAGGTGGCCGCATCCACCACGCCACTGAGCGCGCGCATGCGGCGCACGCGCGCTTGCGCGTCGGCCACCGTGGGGCTGCCTTGCAGGGTTTGTTCGATCAAGCTGTTCAGTTCGGGGTCGTTCCAGCTGCGCCACCAGGCATCGCTGACCACCGGGCTCTGGGCGTTGTCCAGTCCAACCTGTGTGGCTTGCAGCGATGCCAGCGGCGCGGCGCGTTGTCCGGGCATGGCACAGCCCATGAGGGCGCAGGACAGGCCCAGAGCCATGGCCAGGGCCAATTTCGAGTGCGTGGAGGTGTGTGCTTGCATAAAAAGTGTTTCAGGATTCGACGGGTGTGGGGCGTGGGGTCGCAGCTGGGGCACCAGACTTCATGGCGTCGCCGTTGAGCAGCATGCGCGTGAGCCACTGCAGCAATTGCTGCCATTCGCTGTGCTCGAACCCGGCCAGATGGCCATTGAGCACATCGGCCAGCACGGTGGGCACATGGTCGGCCACGGCACGGCCTTGCTCGGTCAAGAAAAGATGGACCACGCGGCGGTCTTGTGTGGAGCGTTCGCGCCGTATCAAACCCTTCGTTTCGAGCCGGCTGAGTGACCTAGTCAATGCGGCAGGGTCCACCGACAGGTCACGCGACAGGCTGGCGAGTGTGCTGCTTTCGCAGGTGAGCAGTTTGTACAGAGGCAACCACTGAACGTAGGTCAGCTTGTATTGCGCCAGCCGGGCGTCTGCCTGCGCCAGGATGGACGAGATGACCTTGTTCATCAGGTAGCCAATGCTTTGCTCTGGCAGGTATTGGCCTGCTGCATAGAACTCGGTGGTCGGGGCTTGCGTCATGGCGCTCATTTTATTTGACTAGACAATGATTGCGCAGACAAACAAATGATGCACTTTCAGCGCCTGTGGTTTCTCGGGCCTGCTGATGCACCCTGAATTGGTGCTTTTTGTGACGGCCTGGGTGCGTCTGCACCTGTTTGGCTTAAAAATTGCTTGCAATTGGTGCGAAAAGGCTTTTTGGGCCTTTTTTGCACCAAATCAAGTCATAAATGTTGAGAGATACACATGGAAGCACTGAAACAGGGCGCGGACGCGCTATTTATTTTGCTCGGCGGCGTCATGGTGTTGGCCATGCACGCGGGTTTTGCGTTTTTGGAGTTGGGCACGGTTCGCAAAAAGAACCAGGTCAATGCACTCGTCAAAATCCTGGTCGACTTTTCTGTCTCGACCGTGGTCTATTTTGTGGTGGGTTATGGCGTGGCCTACGGCACCAGTTTCTTCATCGGCGCTGAGCAATTGGCAGCCAAGAATGGCTATGAGTTGGTGAAGTTCTTCTTCTTGCTGACCTTTGCAGCGGCCATTCCTGCCATCATTTCGGGCGGCATCGCTGAGCGCGCCAAGTTCTGGCCCCAGCTCATTGCCACGGCCCTGATCGTGGGTTTCATTTACCCGTTTTTTGAAGGAATCGCCTGGAACCAGCATTTCGGCGTGCAGGCTTGGATCAAGGCCTATACGGGTGACGAGTTCCATGACTTCGCAGGCTCCGTGGTGGTCCATGCGGTGGGCGGCTGGATCGCCCTGCCTGCGGTCGTTTTGCTGGGCGCACGCTACAACCGTTACCGCAAGGACGGTCAGATCTCGGCCCATCCACCTTCGAGCATCCCTTTCCTCGCGCTGGGCGCCTGGATCTTGATCGTGGGCTGGTTTGGCTTCAACGTGATGAGCGCACAAACGCTCGACAAAATCTCGGGTCTGGTGGCGGTGAACTCCCTCATGGCCATGGTGGGCGGCACCTTGACCGCTTTGCTGTTGGGCAAGAACGACCCGGGTTTTGTGCACAACGGCCCCTTGGCAGGCTTGGTGGCCGTTTGCGCGGGCTCCGATTTGATGCACCCATTTGGTGCGTTGGCGGTGGGTGCCGTGGCCGGTGCCTTGTTCGTGGTGATGTTCACCCTGACCCAAAACAAATGGAAGATCGACGACGTCTTGGGCGTTTGGCCCCTGCACGGCCTGTGCGGCACCTGGGGTGGCATTGCCGCAGGCATTTTTGGCGCTCAGTCGATGGGCGGCTTGGGCGGCGTGAACTTCACTGCCCAACTCATGGGCACGGCCATGGGCGTGGTTTGGGCATTGGTGGGGGGCATCGTGGTTTACGGTTTGCTCAAAGTGACCCTGGGCCTGAAGCTCAGCCCCGAAGAAGAATACGAAGGCGCTGATTTGACCGTGCACAAGATCAGCGCAACGCCCGACCGCGAAGTCAGCTGGTAATTTCGCGTTCCCTTCCTCAAAAGGCCGGGTCAATACCCGGCCTTTTGTTATTTTCGGCACATATACAACAAACATGCAGAGATTCCCCTTGCATGGGTGCACTGTTTATGGCGCATAATGTCCAAGCCTCCCCCGAAGGGCGAGGTTTTTTGCGGTGAACAGGTCAGTTTCGCTTTCCTTCCGGTGTTTTTCAGGTTTGTTGAATGCGCTTTCGGAACTCCATCGCGTTTTTTCTGTGTGTTTTGAGGAGTCCCTTTCATGGGCAACAAACTTTACGTCGGCAACCTGCCTTACTCTGTTCGTGACAGCGATCTGGAACAATCTTTTGGCGAATTCGGTGTTGTCACCAGCGCCAAAGTCATGATGGAACGTGACACTGGCCGCTCCAAAGGCTTCGGCTTTGTGGAAATGGGCAGCGATGACGAAGCCCAAGCCGCGATCAACGGCATGAACGGTCAGCCTTTGGGCGGCCGCAACGTCGTCGTGAACGAAGCCCGTCCAATGGAAGCCCGTCCTCCCCGTACCGGTGGTGGCGGCTTCGGTGGTGGCGGTGGCTTCGGTGGCGGTCGTCGCGAAGGCGGCGGCGGTTACGGTGGTGGCCGTGAAGGCGGTGGCGGCGGCTACGGCGGCGGTCGTGAAGGCGGCGGCGGTGGTTACGGCGGCGGTGGCCGTGAAGGCGGCGGCGGCGGCGGTTTCCGCAGCCCCTACGGCTCCGGCCCACGTGGCGGCAGCGGTGGTGCTGGCGGTGGCGGTCGTCGCGAAGGCGGCGGTGGCGGCTACGGCGGTTACTGATCTGCGTTGAATCGCTCAGTTTGACTGGGCATTCACAAAAAAACAAAGCCCTGCAT
>CANBTZ010000041.1 GCA_947372495.1 Comamonadaceae bacterium
CCTGAGTCCCTCAGGACCGCACCTGTCACCGGGACCATGCGTCCCGGTTTTCGTTTCTGGCGACGGCCCCAGAAAACCTGTCATAATTTCCGCTCAGCAAGCACCTGACAGGGTGCTCCTGCTCGAAGCCACCGGCACTTGACCTCGCTATCCCAGGCCGTGCCGGATCTGGAACCCCCTCCCCCCGGTTTTTTCTGCTCACGGCCTCAACAAGCCGTTTTGATACAGGCCATTTCCCATGCATTTGAATGAACTCAAGGCACTTCATGTGTCTGAACTCCTGAAGCAAGCCGACACGCTCGAGATCGAGAACACAGGTCGCATGCGCAAACAGGAGCTGATGTTTGCCATCATCAAAAAGCGCGCCAAAGCAGGTGAGCAGGTGTTTGCCGACGGCGTGCTGGAGATCTTGCCCGACGGTTTTGGCTTCCTGCGCAGCCCCGATTCGAGCTACACCGCCAGCACCGACGACATTTACATCAGCCCCAGCCAGGTGCGGCGTTTCAACCTGCACACCGGCGACATGATTGAAGGCGAAGTGCGCATCCCCAAAGACGGCGAGCGCTACTTTGCCCTGACCAAGTTGGACCAGGTCAACGGCGACCTGCCCGAGAACAACAAACACAAGGTGATGTTTGAGAACTTGACGCCCCTGTTCCCCAAAGAGCAGATGCGTCTGGAGCGCGACATCAAGGGTGAAGAAAACATCACCGCCCGCGTGATCGACATCATTGCCCCGCTCGGCCGCGGCCAGCGCGCACTGATCGTGGCGCAGCCCAAGTCGGGCAAGACCGTGATGATGCAGCAGATCGCACACGCCATCACGGCCAACTACCCCGATGTGCATCTGATGGTGCTTTTGGTGGACGAACGCCCAGAAGAAGTGACCGAAATGCAGCGCAGCGTGCGCGGTGAAGTCATCTCCTCCACCTTTGACGAACCTGCCTCGCGCCACGTGCACGTGGCCGAAATGGTGATCGAGCGCGCCAAGCGCCTGGTCGAGTTGAAAAAAGACGTGGTCATCTTGCTGGACTCGATCACCCGCCTGGCCCGTGCCTACAACAACGTGGTGCCTTCGTCGGGCAAAGTGCTCTCCGGTGGTGTGGACGCCAACGCCCTGCAGCGCCCCAAGCGCTTCTTTGGGGCAGCGCGCAATGTGGAAGAAGGCGGCAGCCTCACCATCATCGCTACGGCCTTGGTCGACACCGGCAGCCGCATGGACGAAGTGATCTTTGAAGAATTCAAAGGCACCGGCAACTGCGAAATCCACTTGGAGCGTCGCCTGTACGAAAAGCGCGTGTTCCCGGCCATCAACCTGAACCGCAGCGGCACCCGCCGCGAAGAATTGCTCTTGCAGCCTGAAGTGCTGCAAAAAACCCGCATCCTGCGCCAATTCATGTACAACATGGACGAAATCGAGGCCATGGAGATGGTCTTGAAGAGCATGAAGGCCACCAAGTCCAACGTCGAATTCTTCGACATGATGCGACGCGGCGGCTGATACCCTATAATCGACAGGTTTTGCGGAAAGTGCTCTCAGATAGGCTGAAGAGTGGCTACCGTAGCGAAAATAAAAGGATTTCCCATGAAAGACGGCATTCACCCCAACTACCGTGAAGTTTGCTTCCAAGACATGTCCAATGGTTTCAAGTTCGTGACCCGTTCATGCGCTAACACCAAAGAGATGATCAAAATGGAAGACGGCCGCGAGCTGCCTTGGTACAAGCTGGACACGACCAGCGAGTCGCACCCCTTCTACACTGGCACGCAAAAGTCGGTGGACAACATGGGCGGCCGCGTCGAGAAATTCCGCAACCGTTTCGGCAAGACCACCACCATCGCCAAGTAATTCGCGAATCGGTGAACCCCAAAGGGCAGCCCGGGCAACCGGCCTGCCCTTTTGTTTTGGGCCTCGCCCACCCTGAACCCAGACCTGCTATCTTTGCGACCGTGAATCAGACCAGCCCCGCCCTTGTTGCCCAGAATGCCGTTCGGCGCTTGCCGCGCGCGGCGCTGATCTTGTTGAGCCTGGCGTATGTGCTGCCCGGTTTTCTGGGGCGCACACCCTGGAAAGCGTTTGACATTGAAGCCTTCGGCTTCATGCTGCAACTGGCCAGGCCCGAAGCGGGCACCGCCGTCAGCTGGCTGCACCCCACCTTGCTCGGACAAGCCGATACCAATTTGGCCTTGCTGCCGATGTGGCTGGGTGCTATCTTTATCCGCCTGGCCCCTTTGGGCAGCGAAGCGTTTGCGGCACGGCTGCCCTTCATGGCCATGCTGGGCCTGACGCTGGCGGCCACCTGGTACGCGGTTTACGGGCTCGCCCGCAGTGACGCGGCGCAGCCTGTGGCCTTCGCTTTCGGTGGTGAAGCGCGTCCCGCCGATTACGCTCGCACACTGGCCGATGGCGGTCTGCTGGCCTTGCTGGCCTGCCTGGGCTTGGCGCGCATTTCGCACGAAATCACCCCGGCCTTGAGCCAACTGTGCTTCACCGCCATGCTGTTTTGCGGACTGGCCACGCTGCCCCGCAGACGCACGCTGAGCTTGACGGCCATTGGCTGCGGCATGCTGGGCTTGACACTGTCGGGCGCACCGGCTTTGGCACTTTTGCTCGGTGCTGGCGGCAGCCTGATCCGGGCCGCGGCCGTGCCCAACCGCAGCGAGCGCCGCCTGAACATGTTTGAGCTCGGTTTGCTGGCCCTGCTGTGCCTGCTGTCGATCACCTTGGCCGGCGCTCTCGATCTGTGGCGCTGGCGCGTCGTGCCCCACACCCTGCCTGACCTGCAAATCTTTGGCCGCTTGCTGCTGTGGTTCACTTGGCCTGCGGGCCCTTTGGCCATGTGGTCCTTGTGGCGCTGGCGTTACCAGCTGGCCAGGGGCTGGCAACTGCCACACATTGGTTTGCCGTTTTGGTTCATGGCCGTGACGGTGGGCTGCACCTGGCTCACCGGCAGGAGCGATCGTTCGCTCTTGACCGCCTTGCCCGCCATTGCGGCGTTGGCGGCCTTTGCCTTGCCCACACTGCGGCGCAGTCTGGGCGCGCTCATCGATTGGTTCACGCTGCTGTTTTTCAGCGCCTGCGCCCTCATCATCTGGGGGGTCTGGATCTCGATGGAAACCGGGTTCCCGCAGCAACCGGCCAAAAACGTCGCCAGAGCTGCGCCCGAATTTGTGCACGGATTCTCGCCGGGCCTCTTCATCACGGCCTTGCTGGCCACTTTGGTGTGGTGTGCCGTTGTCAGGTGGCGCACTGGACGGCACCAACCTGCCATCTGGAAAACCTTGGTGCTGCCCGCCGCCGGGGCCACGCTGTGCTGGCTGCTGCTGATGACGCTTTGGTTGCCCTTGCTCAACCATGGGCGCAGTTACCAGCCGCTCGTGCAAAAAATCCAGGCCATCACCGGGCCGGTGCCGTGCATGCAATACGCAGGCTTGAACACCGCGCAAGGCGCTGGCTTGATGTACCACGGCCAACTCCGATTGCAAAAAGCGGGCAAGCCCACTGACGATTGCGCTTGGCTGATCATGGACAGCGACCACTTGTCTTCACTGGGCACGGGTATCCGGCAAATGGGCTGGACCGAATTCACCCGCGTGAACAGACCCACGGACGATTTCGAAATCATGGTGCTTTACAAGCCCACCCGAGACTGACCGGTGTCCGAACTCAAAACCATTGCCCGGCATGCGGGTACGGTGCTGATCGGGCAACTCGCGGTCATCACTTATGGCGTGGCCGACACCGTGATTGCTGGACGCCACAGCCCTGAGGCCCTGGCCACACTGTCGCTGGCTTCGTCGATTTACATCAGCGTTTATGTGGGCCTGAACGGCCTGATCCAGGCCTTGCTGCCCGTTTGGGCCGAGCTGCGCGGCGCAGGCCAGCAGCAAGCCATTGGCCAATCGGTCAGGCAAGCGCTTTATGTGGCGGGCGGCGCCGGGCTGCTGGGCATCGTGGCGCTGTGCTTTCCCGACCCTTGGTTGCAATGGACCGACGTGCCCCTGGCGCTGTGGCCTGATGTGCGGGCGTACTTGCAGGTACTGGCACTGGCTTTGCTCCCCTCTTTGCTGTTTCGGATGTACAGCACCCTCAACCAAAGCCTGGGTTACCCCCGCCTGGTCACCTGGCTGCAAGCAGGGGCTTTGTTCGTCAAGGTGCCGCTGTCCGCCTGCCTGACTTTTGGCTGGCTCGGCTTGCCCGCTTTGGGGGTCGTGGGCTGCGCCTGGGCCACACTGGTGGTCAACAGCCTCATGCTCTTGACCGGCCTCTGGCTGCTGCGCACCCAATCGATCTACCAACCATACCGCTTGTGGCAAAAGCTCGAAGCCCCCCACGCGGCCACCTTGCGGCGCTTTTTGCAGCTGGGCCTGCCTGCGGGCTTGTCCATCATGGTGGAAATCACCTCCTTCACGCTCATGGCCTTGTTCATTGCCCGGATGGGTGCCGTGCCCCTGGCCAGCCACCAGATCGCGGCCAACATGGCGGGCGTGCTGTACATGATCCCTTTGGCACTGGGCATTGCCAGCAGCGCACGCACAGGCTATTGGCTGGGCGCACAACAGCCACAACGCGCCCGCGAAGCCGCCACCACAGGCCTGACTTTGGCTGCGGGCTTGGCGCTTTTGTGCGCCTGTGGCCTTTGGGCAGCCCGCGCACCACTGGCCCGGCTTTTTTCCAACGATCCTGCCGTGACGCTGGCTGCGGCCACCTGGCTGGCTTGGGTCGCGGCCTACCACCTGACCGACGCGGTGCAAACCGTTTGCGTTTTCTTGTTGCGTTGTTACCGCATCACGCTGGCACCGCTGCTCATTTACACCGTGCTGCTTTGGGGCATGGGCCTGTTTGGGGGCTACCTGCTGGCCTACCAGGGTCTGGGGCCTTGGGCGGCGCAGCCCTCGGTGGGCAGCTTTTGGCTCACCAGTTTGGTGGCGCTGGCGGTGGTGGCCGTGCTGTTTTCAGGCCTGCTGTGGCGGGCGATGCGCGCGCCCACGGCTGCGCCAATTTGAAGCAAGCGAAGCGGCTTTCGGTTAAGGTAGCGGCCTGTCACTCAACGCAACTTTGACCATGATCCTCGAACTCGCCGACATCCGCATCCAGCCTGGCCAGCAAGCTGCTTTTGAAGAAGCCATTGCCCATGGTCTGTCCACAGTGGCGTCTCGCGCCAAAGGCTACCAAGGCGCCAAGGTCAACCGGGGCATCGAAAGCCCCGAGCGCTATGTGCTGCAAATTTTCTGGGACACCTTGGAGGACCACACCGTGGGCTTTCGCGAGTCACCGCTGTTTGCCGAGTGGCGCGCCATCGTGGGCCCTTTCTTTGCGGCCCCCCCCGTCGTAGAGCATTTCGAGTTGGCGTTCAAGCCCGACTGAAGGCCTCGCTGCGGGCGCTTCAGCGCTGCACCAAAGGGACTGCCGGGCTCTCGTGGCCCGACACCAACTGCGCCAGCAGCGCCATGAACCTCACCTGATCCGCAGTGGTCAAAGGTGCCAATATGTTTTGCTGGACCTGCGACACCGCGGCCGACATGTGCGCGACCGCCTGCGCACCTTCGGGCGTCACAAACAGCAACTTGCGCCGCCGGTCCTGCGCATCGGCTTGCCGCCGCAGCCAGCCCTTGGCCTCCAGCCGCCCAATGACCGAGCCGGAGGTGGCCGGATCGAACGCAACGGTTTTGGCCAGCGTGACCTGGTCCACCCCGGGGGCATCGATCACCGCATTGAGCAAGGCGAACTGCACAGGCGTGATGTCAAAGTCAGCCAAAGCACGCGCGAACTCGGCCACCGCGATTTGCTGCGCGCGCCGTATCAGGTGGCCCGGAGCCCGGGCGAAATCAAAACTGCTGGGCATGTTGAAAACCAAGGCACCAAGGGTTTTCCTTGATGAATTAAAGTGCAGAAACGGGCTGCAGGTCAGTAGACTCAAGCCCTGACGCCCTGTCTGTCTTTGCCATGGTTGGCACAAGCACTGACCGGGCCTTCTGGCCTCTCATGCGAAAGCCCATCGATGGATTATCTCTTTAGCCCACAAGCCCCCGTGACCGTGCCCGTCAACGGCGAGTCCCGCGCGTTTCCCGTGCACCGCATCTACTGCGTGGGTCGCAATTACGAAGACCACGCCAAAGAAATGGGCTTCACCGGTCGCGAGCCGCCTTTCTTCTTCTTGAAGCCCGCCGACACGCTGGTGGTGGTCCCCAGCGGCCAAACCGGCACCATGCCCTACCCCAGCTTGACAAGCAACCTGCACCACGAGATCGAGTTGGTGGTGGCCATTGGCGTGGGCGGCAAGAACATCCAAGCCGCCGACGCCGCCAAGCACATCTACGGCTACGCCGTGGGCCTGGACATGACCCGGCGCGACCTGCAAAACGACATGAAAAAGCAAGGCCGCCCTTGGTGCATTGGCAAAGCTTTTGACCACTCGGCACCCATCGGCCCCATCACCCCGCTGGCGCAAGCCGGTGACGTGAACAACGCCGACATCAGCCTGCAGGTCAACGGCGCTGACCGCCAGCGCAGCAACGTGGCCAAGCTGATCTGGAACGTGGCCGAAACCATTGAACACCTGTCTGCCGCCTGGGAATTGCAACCCGGCGACTTGATTTACACCGGCACCCCCGAAGGTGTGGCCGCTGTGGTGCAAGGCGACACCCTGGTGGGCGCTGTCGCCGGCCTGGGCAGTCTGAGCGTCCAAATTGCGTGAGCGCCCTTGGGTAAACACCAATTAACCGACCAATCGGTTGGTTTATGATGATTTTTGAACTTTTCCACCTGGAGACCACATGACTTCCATTCTGAAAAAAACGACCCTGGCCGCTGGCCTGGTCTGCGCTGCTTGGGGTGCTCAAGCTGACACCGTGACCCTCAAGGTTCACCACTTCCTCGGCCCACAGTCGATTCAGCACACCACCATGCTGGGCGACTGGTGCAAGAACATCGCACGCGACTCCAAAGACCGCTTGAAGTGCGACATCTTCCCCGCCATGCAACTGGGCGGCACCCCGCCACAGCTGTTTGAGCAAGCCCGTGATGGCGTGGTCGACGTGGCCTGGACGCTGCAGGCCTACACCCCCAAGCTGGCCAAACTCGAAGTGTTCGAACTGCCTTTCATGATGACCAACGCCGAAGCCACCAGCCGCGCTGCTTGGGACTTTGCCCAGAAATACGCCCAGGAAGACTTCAAAGAAGTCAAGATGCTGGCCATCCACGTGCACGGCCCAGGCAACATTTACAGCAAGTCCAAGGCCGTGACGACGATGGCCGACTTGAAGGGCATGAAAGTGCGCGCCCCCACTCGCCAAGTCAACAAGATGGTGGCCATGATGGGCGCCACCCCCGTGGCCATGCCCGTGCCGCAAGTGCCTGAAGCCTTGTCCAAAGGCGTGATCGACGGCGCTGTGATTCCTTACGAAGTCGCGCCAGGCCTGAAGGTCAACGAGTTGACCAACTTCACAGCCGAGACCGACCGCAGCTACAACGCGCTGTACACCACCGTGTTTGTGGTGCCGATGAACAAGGCCAAATACGACTCGCTGCCTGCAGACCTGAAGGCCGTGATCGACAAGAACTCGGGCCGTGAATTTTCTGCCTTCATGGGCAAAACACAAGCAGGCCAAGACGTGCCCAGCAAAAAAGTGTTTGAAGCTTCTGCCAATCAAAAGATCAGCGTGATCCCCAAAGCCGAACTCGAAAAGTGGAAAAAAGCCACCGACTCGCTGGACGACGCTTGGGTGGCCGAAATGACCGCCAAGGGCATGGACGGCAAAGGCATGCTGCAAACGGCCACCGACCTGATCAAGCAATACACCAAGTAAAGCGCTCTCAGGTCACAACCGGAACAAAGGCCTGCGCTTTTGTTCCGGTTTTTTGCTCTTTCGCCTGCGCTTAACTCTTCCCGATTCATTACTTTCCTCGACTGAACACCATGATGTTTTCCAACGCTTTGGAGCGGCTCGCCCGGCTCTGCAGCATTCTGGGCGGTCTGCTCATGACCACCTTGATGCTGATGACCTGTTACAGCCTGATCGGCCGCAACGTTTTTGACACGGCGCTGATCGGCGACTTCGAGCTGACCGGCATCGGCTCAGGTGCCGCGATTGCCTTGTTCATGCCGCTTTGCCAGTTCAAGCGCGACAACATCATCGTGGACTTCTTCACCGCCAACCGCAGTGCTGGGTTCAACCACAAGCTCGACCGCTTTGGCGACTTGCTGATGGCAGTGATTTTCTTTTTGCTGGCGTGGCGCTGCGGTGCTGCGACCATCAACGCCCGCGAGTCCATGGGCGCCTCCATGTTGCTGGGCTTTCCAGACTGGATCGTCTTCCTCAGCATGTGCATTCCGTTTGCGCTGACCGCGTTCATTGCCGCCATGCAGTCCCTCTCCAAATTCAACCCTGAGGAGGCCAGCGCATGACCCCGATCCAACTGGCTTTGCTGATCTTCGGCGTGATGCTGTTCCTGATGGTGGTGCGCGTGCCCATCGCGGGCGCCATGTTCGTCGCCGGGGCTGTGGGCTTCGTGCTGCAGTCGGGCGTCTCGCCCTTCCTCAATTTCGTCAACAACCTGGCTTTTGCCCGCTTGGCCAACTACGACCTGTCGGTGATCCCGCTGTTCATCCTGATGGGGCACTTCGCCACGCAAGGCGGCATCAGCAAGGCCCTGTTCCAGTTTGCGGCTTCGGTCATGGGCCGCTTCAAAGGCGGTCTGGCCATGGGCGCGGTGCTCGCTTGCGCGGCCTTCGGTGCCATTTGCGGCTCCTCGGTCGCGACCGCAGCCACCATCACGGGCGTGGCGCTGCCTGAAATGAAGCGCCACGGCTACTCCGGCCGCCTGGCCACGGGTACGCTGGCCGCAGGCGGCACCTTGGGCATCTTGATTCCACCTTCGGTGCCGCTGGTGATCTACGCCATCTTGACCGAGCAAAACATCGCCAAGCTGTTTGCTGCGGCCATGTTGCCCGGCATCATCGCCATGGTCGGCTACATGATCGCCATCGCCATTTATGTGCGCGTGGTGCCCGGCCAAGCCCCCGACAACGAGCAAGTCGACAAGCTGACTTTCGAGTCGCTCAAAGGCATCTTGCCCATCGCCACTATCTTCACCATCGTGTTTGGCGGCATCTACGCCGGTTTCTTCACGCCGACCGAAGGGGCGGCTGTGGGTGCGACATCGACCTTTGTCGCAGCGCTGCTCAAGCGCGAGCTGACCTGGACCAAGTTCCTCGAATGCTTCCACGCCACGGCGCTGAGCTCGGCCATGATCTTCATGATCTTCATGGGCGCTGACGTCATGAACGCCTCGCTGGCCCGCACCCAAGTACCGGGTCAGTTGGCCGAAATGGTGGTCGCCATGAATCTCGCACCGCTGATGGTGGTGAGCGGCATCTTGCTTTTGTACGTGGTGCTGGGCGCAGTGATGGACGAGTTGTCCATGCTGCTGCTGACCATCCCGATCTTCTTCCCCATCATCATGAAGCTCGACTTCGGCATGACGCCCGAGCACACCGCCATCTGGTTCGGCATCATGGTGCTGATGACGGTGGGCTTTGGCATGCTGGCGCCGCCAGTGGGCCTGAACGTGTACGTGGTCAACGGCATGGCCAAAGATGTGCCCCTGAGCGAAAGCTACAAAGGCATCATGCCTTTCCTGATCAGCGACACCATCCGGACCTTGCTGCTGCTGTTCTTCCCTGGCATCTCGCTGTACCTGATCCAGTACCTCACTTGATCCCTGTCACTGGGGGCATCCGCTGCCCCCGGTGAATTTTGGCTCGGTGGTTGGTAGACTCAGCCGCTACAAACCCACCACCATTGCGGACACCTCCCATGAGTTTTGATCGAACCATCCGGCATTGCCGCCAATGTGGGCACGCGGTTGAGAAGCGCTTGCCCGATGACGGCGACACCCGCGAGCGCGACATCTGCACGGCCTGCAACACGGTCCACTACATCAACCCTCTGAACGTGGTCGGCACCGTGCCTTGGTGGGACGACCGCATCTTGCTGTGCAAGCGCAACATCGAGCCACGCTTGGGCAAGTGGACGCTGCCTGCAGGCTTCATGGAGATGGGTGAAACCACCGCTCAAGGCGCGGCCCGCGAAACCGTGGAAGAAGCCGGAGCCCAGTTCGAGATCGAAGACCTGTTCACCGTCATGAGCGTGCCCCGCGTGGGGCAGGTGCACCTGTATTACCGAGCCCGCCTGACCAGTGACCAGTTCGACCCCGGCCACGAAACGCAAGAAGCCCGCCTGTTCCGCGAAGACGAAATTCCTTGGGACGAGCTGGCCTTTCGCACCGTGCGCGAAACCCTGCAGCGCTACTTTGCCGACCAGCGGGCGGGCCGCTTTGGCACACACGCTTTTGACATCGAGTGATTTTTTTATTTTTGCTGTGCAAAAGCGCGTTGTGACACCGGATAATCATCAGGCGTTTTCCCCTTCCGGGGAGCAACTTTTCAAAGGTTTTTCATGATCAAGACACTCAGCGCACTCACTGTCAGCCTGCTGGCAGCAACAGCCATTGCTCAAACTGCTGCCCCCATGCCTGCGCCCGTGGCACCTGTGGCTCCCGCTGTGGCCCCTGCCGTGACAGCACCCGCCAAGGCCGAGGCCCCTGCCGACAAAAAAGCCGACAAGAAAAAAGCCCACAAGGCCAAGAAATCCAAAAAAGCCAAGAAGCACAAGAAGGCCGACTGAGCGGACTTCTGATCCCACGCCAAGGCCCCATCGCTGGGGCCTTTTTCATGGGCGCTCGAATTTGATCAAGCGTCGATGGCCGAGGCTGACCCCGCCAGCTTGCGCAGCTCGAACTTTTGGATCTTGCCCGTGCTGGTCTTGGGCAACTCGCCAAACACCACCGCACGCGGCACCTTGAAGCCCGCCAGGTGCTGCTTGCAGTGGGCCACGATGGCTTCGGGTGTGGTGGTGGCCCCGGCTTTGAGCTCCACAAAAGCGCAGGGCGTCTCGCCCCAGCGCGCATCGGGCTTGGCCACCACGGCCGCGGCCAACACATCGGGGTGGCGGTAGAGCACGTCTTCGACCTCGATCGACGAGATGTTCTCGCCGCCCGAAATGATGATGTCCTTGCTGCGGTCCTTGATCTTGATGTAGCCGTCAGGGTACTGCACGGCCAGGTCACCGCTGTGGAACCAGCCCCCGGCAAAGGCCTCTTGCGTGGCTTTCGGGTTCTTCAAGTAACCCTTCATGGCGATGTTGCCCTTGAACATGATCTCACCCATGGTCTCGCCGTCTTGCGGCACGGGCTGCATCGTCTCGGGGTCGAGCACGCGCACATCGCGCTCCAGGTGGTAACGCACGCCTTGGCGGGCATTCAGGCGGGCCCGCTCGCCAATGTCCAGCGCATCCCAGTCCGCGTGCTTGGCGCACACTGTGGCCGGTCCGTACACCTCGGTCAGGCCGTACACATGGGTCAAGTCAAAGCCCATCTGTTCCATGCCCTCGATCATGGATGCGGGCGGCGCAGCCCCTGCCACCATGACTTTGACACCTGCAGGCAGGCCTTCTTTCATGCTGGCCGGGGCGTTGACCAGCAAGCCATGCACGATGGGCGCGCCGCAGTAGTGAGTCACACCTTGCTGGCGGATCGCGTCAAACACCGCTTGCGGCTCCACCCGGCGCAGGCACACGTTCACCGCCGCACGGGCCGCCACCGTCCACGGAAAGCACCAGCCATTGCAGTGGAACATGGGCAGCGTCCACAAATACACCGCGTGCTTGGGCATGTCCCACTCCAACACGTTCGAGATGGCATTGGTCGCCGCACCCCGGTGGTGGTAGACCACGCCTTTGGGGTTGCCCGTGGTGCCGCTGGTGTAGTTGAGGGCAATCGCGTCCCACTCATCCGCAGGCAAATCCCAGGCGAACTGCGAATCGCCCCCGGCCACAAAGGCCTCGTAAGTCACCGAGCCCAGCTTGTCGCTGGGGCCGCTGTACAGGGCATCCTCCACGTCGATCACCAAGAGCGGCGTTTGGGACTGGCGCAGCGCCAGGGCTTTTTTCATGGTGCCCGAGAACTCCGGGTCCACGATCACCGCCTTGGCCTCACCGTGGTCGAGCATGAAAGCGATGGTTTCCGGGTCCAGCCGGGTGTTGAGGGTGTTGAGCACCGCGCCTGCCATCGGGATGCCAAAGTGCGCCTCCACCATGGGCGGGGTGTTGGGCAGCATCACGGCCACCGTGTCGTTCTTGCCAATGCCTGCGCGGCTCAGGGCGCTGGCCAGTTGGCGGGTACGGGCATAGGTGGTGTCCCAGTCTTGGCGCAGATCGCCGTGCACCACCGCCAGGCGCTGGGGGTACACCTCGGCCGTGCGCTCGATGAAGGACAGCGGCGACATGGGCGCATGGTTGGCGGGCGTCTGGGGCAAATCCTGGTCGTAAATGCTGGTCACGGGTGAACTCCTCGGGTGTTCGGGCAAAAATTCTGAGACAGATTTCACTGCACGGGACTGACAGGAGGCTGAAGCCGGATGGGCGACAATCACCCCATGGCGATCCCCCAGTCATTCTTGCAGGAACTGCTCAACCGTGTCGACGTGGTCGAGGTGGTGGGCAAGTACGTCCAACTCAAAAAGGGCGGCGCCAACTTCATGGGTCTGTGCCCCTTCCACGGCGAAAAATCCCCCAGCTTCAGCGTCAGCCCCACCAAGCAGTTCTTCCACTGCTTTGGCTGCGGCAAAAACGGCAATGCCATCGGCTTCTTGATGGAGCACTCAGGCATGACCTTCATCGAAGCCGTCAAGGACCTGGCCCAGCAAGTGGGCATGCAGGTGCCCGAGGAGCAGCAGTCCCCCGAAGACCGCGCCAAAGCGGCCGCCGCCAAAGCCAAGCAAGACAGCTTGACCGACGTGCTTGAAAAAGCGGGCGAGTCCTATCGCGAACACCTCAAGACCAGCCCCAAGGCCATCGCCTACCTCAAGGGCCGTGGCCTGTCGGGCCAGATCGCCAAGCGCTTTGGCCTGGGCTACGCCCCCGAAGGCTGGCGCTCGCTGGCCAGCGTCTTTCCGGAATACGACAACCCCCTGCTGGCCGAATCGGGCCTGGTGATCGTCAACGAAGAAGACGACAAGCGCTATGACCGCTTCCGCGACCGGGTCATGTTCCCAATCCGCAACATCAAGGGCGAGTGCATCGGCTTTGGCGGACGCGTGATCGGCGACGGCACCCCTAAATACCTCAACTCGCCCGAAACCCCGGTCTTCCACAAAGGCCGTGAGCTGTATGGCCTGTACGAAGCCCGCGAGGCGCTGCACAGCGCAGGCTACGTGCTGGTGACCGAAGGCTACATGGACGTGGTGGCGCTGGCCCAACTGGGCTTTGCCAACGCGGTGGCCACCTTGGGCACGGCCTGCACACCCGACCATGTGCAAAAACTGTTCCGCTTCACCGATGCGGTCGTCTTCAGCTTTGACGGCGATGGTGCAGGCCGCCGCGCCGCGCGCAAAGCGCTCGACGGCGCCCTGCCCTACGCCACCGATGTGCGCAGCATCAAGTTTTTGTTTTTGCCCGCCGAGCACGACCCCGACAGTTACGTGCGCGCGTTCGGCCAAGACGCCTTTGCCGAGCAGATCAAGCAGGCCATGCCGCTTTCGCGCTTTCTGATCGAGGCCGCCAGTGTCGACTGCGAGCTGAACACCGCCGAGGGACGTGCCCGCCTGTCCAGCCAGGCCCGCCCGCTGTGGCAGCTGCTGCCCGACGGCGCGCTCAAGCAGCAATTGCTGGCCGAGTTGGCTCAACTGATCCAACTCGAAACCGCCGGACTCGAAAAGCTCTGGGGCCAACAAGCGGCCAGCGACCAGCGCTTTGCACCCGCTGCATCGCCCGCAGCGGCAACGTCGGCAGCGACCAACCGGCAGGCTGCACCGCCCCCGGAATATGCAAGCTATGGCGCAGCCAGCCAGCCCACCAAAAGCTGGCCGCGCAAATACGAAAAAGGCTCGGGCAACAGCCGCTGGCCCAAGACCGCGCCGCCACCCTACACCGGACCCCGCACACAACCGGCCAGCCGCGCCGACCACGCTGCACGCCTGCTGCTGGGCAACATGGCCTTGTGGGAATCGCTGGCGGGTGAGGACCAAGCCATGCTGTGCGAGCTGCCCATGCCCCACGGCATGCTGTTCGCCTGGATGGAGTCACAGTTCCACGAACACGGCCCGCTGGGCTGGTCAGCGCTCAAGGCCGAAATGCAGGGCCAACTCTTTGCCGAACAGGCCGAGCGCTGGATGGGGCAGCATGGCGTGGGTGCAGGCGACGACCCCACACCGCCCGAGCCACAAGAGGCACGGCAAGAGCTGCGCGGCTTGCTGAATTTGTTGCTGATTGACCGGCTGCAGCAGCTCAAGAACGAAGCATTGGCCCAGCACCAAAGTGGCCTGGACCCCGACGCCCTGCAGCGTTACAGCAGCCTGGACAGGCGCTGGCGCGAACTCAAAAGCACGGCCGCCCTGTGAGTCCAGCAGCGGGCGAAGTGAACTTCACTTGCCCAACAACTGGTTGAACTTGTCGGCTTCAAAGGTTTCGCTGCGGGCCGCATCACCCGGCATGGGCACTTGCTGCTGAGCGCACAGCAGCTCC
>CANBTZ010000042.1 GCA_947372495.1 Comamonadaceae bacterium
CTTGTGCGCCTGCCCCGCTGTCGTGCCGTCATAGCGCGGATTCGGACGCACCGCGCCCGTGGCCGTGGCCGTCCACTTGTGCATGCGGCTTGGGCATGTCACCGTGACAAAAATCCCGGCATGGCCCATATCCTGCGCCATCAAGTCCATGCCACTGATGCGCGTCATCAACTCCGCGAGCCTCAATTCCTTGTTGCCCGTTCCCTTGGCCGCAAGGTCTGCCACCGTCACCTGCTGGCCGAACTCGTTCTCGAGGTAGGTCTGCTCCATTGCCCGCTGCCCGCCCGCCCACTGCTGCCGCTTGAGAATTAGCGACTGCTCGGACACATAGGGGTCTGCATCCTTGTGCACCAGCCCCAGCCCCACCGCGCACTGTTCGACGGTCAGGGAAAACACCTTGCGCAGCACGCGCCGCCAAAACTTCACGCACTTGAGCCTCTCCAACTGCGCGGCCACGGACTCGCCCATGGGCCACCGATCGGCCAGCCCCTGCCGGGCCATGCTGTCACGCGCCCACTGCAAAGCCACATCGCCGCGCCGGGCGTCAATCCCCTGGCGAAAATGCCGCACGAACAAATCGGCCTTGTCCCTGATGCCTTGATCCCCAGCATCCGGGCGCAGGCCAGCCCGCTGCGCATCCACCAAGTGCCCCACGGCCTCCAACACCGCAAGGTTAGACGCCCGGCGCATCGACTCAAATGGAGCCCATGACCCGGACCACTCCCGCTTGATCACATCCTGCCAGCGCCACGGCAACACCGCGACACGCTGATCCACCCATGCGCGATCACGCACCTGCGCGAATGCGTCAGCCTCAAACTGACGCAAGCAAACAGACGAATCAAAGCGCTCGCGCATCAATGCACCCGCGCAGGCCGAAACGTGTCAGGGGCACGCGCAATCTGCGCACGCGCACGCTCAAGCGCCTCAGCCCTCAACTGCGCCAGCTTGGCCGCAATTTCAGGCGGTGGCGGGCACGCCCGCAAAGGCTCGGGCTTGAAAAGGTCAAACGCGCCATTCATGCTGCGACCCGTTCTTTCGCGATGTCAGCGGCCTCTGCTGCCTGCTCGAGGCCAAACAGCAAGGCCCCGACCTGATCCGGGCTCAGGCTCACGCCCGAATACGAACGAACACCCCATTGGTCTTTTTCTCCCCACAATGCCAAATCCACATAGCCGCTAACGCCTGCATTCGGCCTTACCTCAACGTCTTTCATGTGTGCTTTGATGGTGGTTTTCATGACCACTCCCCCACCGCAACGAAATTGCCGAAGTCATCGACCACGGCATTCGTCGAAATCGTCTCAAACAAGAACCCCAGCCCATCCGAAACCAGCACGCCCGGGATGCAAACGACCCTCCAAGTGGTCTGCCTCCCGATCACAAAAGAACGGTGAACCGCCGTGTAAGCTCTCATGATCCCCACCTCTACCCCGTTCCCCTCTGACCCTTGATGAAAGGTGCCGGGGAACAATTCCGAGGGGGAATGGGGGGTTGAATGAAAGAATTGCCCCCCGGCGATCCGGATGATATTGCACGTCATGTCAAATACGCAACAACTCACGCAATGTTGCGCATCAACATGATGTGACACATACTACGTTTTCAGCTTAAAAAGCGTTCAACCGTGGGGGTTAAATCATGCTCAAAGTCTCAGAATTCCTTGATAAATCAAAGGCTTGCGCCGGTATTGAAACTGACTATCGACTGGCAAAAGTAATTGGAATATCTCATAGTGCCGTTACCAGCTACCGTACCGATAGAACCCTACCAGACGAAAGGGTTATTCAAAAATTGTGCGAATTCACCGGAGACGACCCGGATGTGATAAGCGCCCTCTTTCAAAGCCGCCGCGCCCGCACCGAAGAAGGCCGTGTCTTGTGGATGCGTGTCGCCCAACGCCTGACCGCTGGTGCAGCTGCTGGCATCGCCGCTGCTGCACTCAGCGGATGCATGTGGGTAGGCGATGCCGCCGCCTCCCCCATCGCTTCGTTTGAGCGAGTTTGTATATTATGTTAAGTATCATAGCTTGAAATGACGCTTGAAATAACGACAGCAATCCATCAACGGCCAACTGAGACTGAGATCTGATGTCCTGTGCTGGACAACCCTGTGACACCTCGAAGCCCTTTCAGGCTTTAATAACGCCAATCCCTGTTTGGGAAACATGAAAGTCAGTGAGATGAAAATCAATCGTCGTTACCTTCTGATCGCGGCCACATTGGCCGCTGGCGGCTTCGTGGTGGGCTGTAGCACCAACCGTCAACAGCTGCGCAATGGGCAACTGCCCTTGGCTCAGGGCCAATTGGCCCTCAATGGCTGGGTCAAGGTCGGTGCAGACGGTCTGGTGACCGTGGTGCTCTCCAAAGCCGAAATGGGCCAAGGCATCCACACCGGGCTGATGATGCTGGTGGCCGAGGAACTGGACTGCGCCTGGGACCAAATCCGCACTGAAAACGCCCCAGTGGACAAGGTCTACGGCAACATCGCCGCGATGGCCGATGGCTTGCCATTCCGCCCCGATGACCAAGGTGCTGTGGCACGCAGCGCACGCTGGGTCGTGTCTGGCCTGATGGGTCAGTTGGGCATCATGATGACGGGCGGCTCATCGAGCACCAAGGACCTGTGGCTGCCCATGCGCGAAGCCGCTGCTGTGACCCGCGCCACATTGGTGCAGGCCGTGGCCAAACAATGGTCGGTCCCGGCAGAACAGATCCAGCTCAAGCAAGGCGTGTTCAAGGGCCCTGCAGGACAAACAGCAAGTTTTGCCAGCGCAGTGCAGTGGTTGGGCGCCAAGCCTCAACCCGCCGAGAAATTCACACTCAAATCGCCCAACGAATTCACCCTCATTGGCAAGGCGATGCCGCGCAATGACAGCGCATCCAAAGTCGATGGCTCGGCCATTTTCGGGCTCGATGGGAAGCTGCCAGGCAAGCTGTACGCGGCCGTGAGCATGTCGCCCGTGTTGGGTGGAACGGTCAAAAGCTTGGACGATGTTCAGGCCAAGGCCCTTCCAGGCGTGCAAGGCGTGGTGGTATTGCCTGCGGCGCATGGCAGCAGCGGTGGCGTGGCCGTGGTGGCCGAGCAGTATTGGCAGGCGCGCAAGGCGCTGCAAGCGCTCAAGGTGACATATGACGATGGCCCCATGGCCAGCCTCTCCAGCAGCGATGTGCAGGCGCAGCTCTCCAAAGCCGTGAAAGAAGACGACGGCTTCGGGTTCTGGAAATCCGGCGATGTGCAGCAAGCCTTGACCAGCGCGAACACAAAACTCGAAGCCCAATACAGCGCGCCCTACTTGGCCCACGCCACCATGGAGCCGATGAACTGCACGGTGCAGTTTGACGGGGACAAAGCCACAGTTTGGGTGCCCACACAGGTGCCCGGACTCGCTCGCCAAGCGGCGGCCAAGGCTCTGGGCCTCAAGGACGAGCAGGTCGACATGCAGCTGACCTACCTGGGCGGCGGCTTTGGCCGCAGGCTCGAGGTCGATGTGGTGGCACAAGCCGCGACCGTTGCCAAAGCTTTCAAGGGCCGCCCGGTGCAGTTGCTCTGGAGCCGCGAAGAAGACACCCAGCACGACTTTTACCGCCCAGCTTGCGTGTCGCGGTTCGAAGCCGGTCTGGATGCACAAGGCCGCATCGCGGCTTGGCGCAATATCTCGGCAGGCCAGGCGATCACCCCCAACTTTTTGCCGCGCAACGTGGGCATGCCCGGCATGGGGCCTGACAAAACCACGTCCGAAGGGTCATACGATGTGGCCTATGAGTTCCCTAACGTGCGCGTGGGCCATGTGACGGTGGAGTTGCCCGTTCCGATTGGCTACTGGCGCTCGGTCGGGCATTCGCACCAGGCCTTTTTCAAAGAAAGCTTTGTGGACGAGTGCGCCCACGCTGCCAAAGCCGATCCTTTGCAATACCGTCTCGACTTGCTGGCCCAACACCCCCGACAAAAGGCCGTGCTCGAACTGGCGGCCAGCAAGGCAGGCTGGGGCAAGCCGCTCTCCCCTGCCCCCGATGGCTCGCGCAAAGCCCGGGGCATTGCCTTGCACGAATCCTTTGGCTCGCTGGTGGCCCAAGTGGCCGAAGTGTCCGTGAACGACCAAGGCAAGATCACCGTGCACCGTGTGGTGTGTGCCATCGACTGCGGTTTGGCGGTCAACCCCAACACGATTGCACAACAGGTTGAAAGTTCGGTGGTGTACGGCTTGTCCGCCGCGCTTTATGGCCGCATCGACATTGAAAATGGGCGCGTCAAGCAGTCCAACTTCCACGATTACGCGGCATTGCGCTTGGCGGACTGCCCAGAGGTTGAAACCCACATCGTGGCTAGCACTGCGCACCCCGAAGGTGTGGGCGAACCCGCCCTGCCCCCGGTCGCACCCGCCGTGGCCAATGCGCTGTTTGCCTTGACGGGCAAACGCTTGCGCAGCCTGCCGCTGTACCTCGGCGCCTGATTCCAGGGCGCCGAAGTTTCAGGGTTGCAGCACCAGCAGGTGCTGCGCTGCGCCCGGCTGCGTTTGCAAAGGCAGGTAGCGCCCGTTGGCCCACAGCGGCGCCATGTTGCGGCTGCGCGGCGAGGCCGGGTGGCCCGACTGCCCGGTCTGATACACAAAGCGCGATTGCTCCAAGTCCGACAGGTCGTAGATGGCCCGAAGCGACGCGGCATGGCGGTTGGCAAAGGGCTCGGTCTTGTCGTTGGCCCAGTATTGGCCCACGTTGACGGTGAAGTTGTCGCCCGCGCTCTCGACGCGCTCGTCAAACAGGCGGTTGAGCACAGGCACTTTGCCAAACGGTTTGTGGCTGCTGATGGCCGGGTGCATGGCGGCCCAGCGCCATTGGGCGATCTTCTCACCTTGAATGCGTTCGATGCGGGTCAAGGCCTTGTCGAGCGCCATTGAAACCGCTTTGTCGCAGCCTTGTGCGCCACACCAAAACGGGTCAGGTCGCTCCAAGATGCCGATCAAGCCCGCCCTGAAATGCCGCTTGCCATACAGGGACTGAAAACGCACATCACCCAAGGCTGGGCTGATCAGGTCCAGGGTCAACTCATGCGCCCACACGTTGAGGATCAAGCCCGCAGCGGTGTCCTGGGTCATTCGGGCATCGAAGCTCTTGAGCAGCGCCATGGCCTCAGAGCCCAGTCGGTGCGTGGGCTGCGCCTTGAGTGCGTGAGGCAGCAGCGCCTTGGCCCCCAAAGACAACACATCGTTCTGGATGCGGGCAAAGCTCTCGGCATCGTGTTTGTCGGTGGCTGCCAGCAGTTGCGTGATGCGGTCAAAGCGCTCAGGCGTGGTCCAGTCCGAGCCGATGTAATGCTTGTAGCCCGGAGGCAAGATGTTCTGGTTGGCGGTGGCCTGCCAGCCTTTTTGTTCGATCTGCGCATGGCTCAATGTCGGATTCTGGTCGTAAGGAATCCAACCCGTCCAATCGTTCTCAGGCACCCAGCCTGGGGACGGGGCCACGCCCCTGAATTGACTGTCCGGGTGGCGAAGGGGCACTTTGCCCACGGCCTTGAAGCCCACTTGCCCTTGGGTGTCGGCCATCACCACACTCTGCATGGGCGAATGGTGCACCGCAAAAGCCGCCTGCAACTCGCCCACCGTTTGGGCCCAATTGGCCTGCATGCCCGCGTCCATGGTGCGGTTGTCGGCTTCGAGCGCTGACCAGCGCAGGGCCATGGCGTAGCGCTGGGTGTTGAGCACCCCTTGGTATTGAGGCTGCACATCGCTCACCACCGGACCGTGGCGGGTGCTGCGCACGGTGATGTTCACCGCGCCCTGCCCTTTGACCTGGATCACCTCCTGACGGGTCTTGAACTCGGCAGTGCCTTCAGGCAAGCGGTACTGTGCCGGATTGGCCGGATCGATTTCTTCGAGGTACAAATCCTGCACATCGGGCCCGGTGTTGGTGAATCCCCAGGCCACCCCTTGGGTGCGCCCCAGCACCACAAAGGGCATGCCGGGCAGCGTGGCACCCATCACATCCAACGCCGGGTGTTTCACACCGCCCACCTCACCGGCTGGGGCTTTGAGGTGCGCAAAGTACCAAATGGCAGGCGCACTCAGCGCCAAGTGCGGGTCGTTGGCCAGCAGCGGCTTGCCGCTGGCGGTGCGGCTGCCCGGCACCACCCAGTTGTTGCTGCCTTTGCCGTCAAGGGTGCCCACATCGCGCACCCAGTCTTGCGACCACTGCGCAACCGCAGTGGTGGGCAGCGCCTGCACTTTCGCCGTTTTGGGGATGCTGGCGTGTGCGCCCAGCTGCTCATACAAGCTGGGCAAGTTCCACCAAGTGGCACGGTCTTCGCCGGGGTAGCCCGGCATCAAATCCCAAAGTTGCTCGTGGTTCAAGACCTGCGAGGCACTGAATCGGGCGAACTCGTTGCCCCAGTTGCCGCCCAAGTCGAGCGCCATCATCAGTGCCCAGCCGACCGAGTCTTCAGGGGTCCAAGGCGTGCCAGCTGCACCGCCCGCCTTGACACCCAAGATCCGGAACTCCGGTGAGCCACCCGCTGCGCCGACGGCATGGGCCTGCGCAATGCCTTCGCTGTAGGCCTGCAAGGCAGCGCGGGTCGGCTCGGACAAGCCTTTGAGCTGCTCTCGCGCTGTCTGCATGATGCCCAGTGTGCGGATCAGCTTGTCGGTGTCGAGCGTGGCTGCACCCAAAATTTCGGACAACTCGCCGCGCATCAGGCGGCGGTTGAATTCGAGCTGCCAGCCGCGCTCTTGGGCATGGATGAAGCCGATGGCACGCCAAGCATCCAAAGCACTGGCCGCCTCGATGTGTGTGACGTCAGACGCGTCGCGGGTGACCTTGACTTCGGCACCCAACCCTTTCAGGTTCAACTGACCATCGAGTTGCGGCAGGCTGCGCAATGCGGCCACATTCACCACACCGCCAGCCACCAACAAGGCCATCAGGGCCACGAGCCCAACACGCGCCAACCATTTCATCGGGAGTCTCCAGTTGTTTGAATCACGCCACCTGTGTCGGTGGCTTTGCTCTGGCTTGGGTTTTGGACGAGGCTTTAAATGTGGCCCCAAACCATCAGCGCGTCACGCCCTTCGGTGACCAAGTCGACCTTGGCGCCCACGGGCAGCAGCACCTTGGTCTCCACATGGCCAAAGGGCAAACCGGTGAGCAGGGGCGCCTTGATCTGGCTGCGCAGCCAGTCCACCACCGTGGCCAGCTTGAATCCTTTGTCGTGCGCAGGCACCAGCTTGTAGTTGCTGAATTGGCCGATCAAAACCGTTTTTTGCTGGGCCAACACGCCCGCATGCAAAAGCTGCGTCAGCATGCGCTCGACGCGGTAGGGGTGCTCACCCACGTCTTCGAGGAACAGCACACCGCCCTTGACCTGCGGGAAATACGGCGTGCCCAAGAGCGAGGTCAGCACCGTCAGGTTGCCGCCCCACAGCGGCGCGTCTTTCAACACCACACGGCGTTCGGCTTCAAGCTTGGGCAGTTGCCAGCCCGTGCCTTCGCCTTGCTCCAGCAGCAGGTCGTCAAAACAGGCTTGCATGATGTCGTCGGGTTCCTGCTCGGGGCCAAAGTCTTCGCCCAGGGCCGGGCCCTGCCAGCTGATGCGACCGGTCTTGGCAAACACCGCTTGGTTGAAGGCGGTGAAATCGCTCAGGCCCACAAACTGCATGCCGCCATCAATGGCTTTGGCGATTTGCTTGTAGGGCAAAGCAGGCAGGATGCGCGTGAGGCCGTAGCCGCCGCGCGAGATGAGCGCCACGTCGGCCCCACTGGCCGCAGCGCGGCCAATCGCCGCGACACGCGTCGCGTCGTCACCCGCAAAGCGCATGTGGCTGGCCAGCGCCGCTTCGTCAACCTCCACCTGGTGCCCTTGGGCTTGCAGGCGTTTCAGGCCCCGGCGAAAAGCGGCTTTGTCGCGCACCGCGCTGGAGGGGGAAAAAATGTAAATGTGGGCCATGGGCTGTGTTCTTATTCAGGGCTTGAAGTGTCGCACAGCGGCTTCGGCAATCGCCTGGCCTTGCTCTTGCACAAAATGGCCTGCATCGGGCAACAGCATCGGCTCGGGGCAGCCCAAAATCTGGCTTTGCAAATGGCGCATGACCGACTCGCCCAACACCGGGTCTTGCTGGCCAATGGCCATGAAGCTCTGGCCTTGCCAATCGTTGCGCCAGAAGTCCCGCGCTTGCCTGGAGATAGCTGCACCGGGCGAATCGGCGAACTCCGGCACCATGGGCGGAAAGGCGCGCAGCGCGGCGCGAAAGCCTTTGTCCGGGAACGGTGCGTTGTAGGCAGCGGTCTCAGCGGGCGTCATGCTGCGGTTGCCGCGAGCGAACAGCTTGCCCACGTCAAACAGCGGCTGGCTATGGCACCAATCTCGCCAAGCCAAAAATCCCGCACTGAGCGGCTGCTCGCCCGTGGCCAGGGTGGTGTTCATGACCAGCAGGCCCTTGTAACGCTCAGGCGCGGCCATGGGCAAAGTCAGCCCCAAAATACCGCCCCAGTCCTGCACCACCAGCACCACGCGCTGCAAATCCAGCCGCTCAATCAGCTCCAGCAAAGACTGGCGGTGCGTTTCAAACTGGTGAAACGAGTCCTTCTTGGGTTTGTCGCTCTTGCCAAAGCCAATCAGGTCGGGCGCCACCACACGGTGCCCCGCCGCCAGCCAGACCGGGACCATCTTGCGGTACAGGTAACTCCAAGCCGGGTTGCCGTGCAGGCACAGCCAGGTCAGCGGTGCGTTCGTGTCGCCCTCGTCCAGGTAGTGCATGCGCAGGCCCGCGATGCTGGGCAGGTCGTTCACGTAATGCGGCTGCCAAGGGTAGTCGGGCAATGCTACAAACGCGTCATCGGGGGTGCGCAGCGCGTCTTCTCTGAGGGGTTGAGCGTTCATTCTTTTGGGCCTGAAAAAGTCTTTGAGCAACTGGCCACATTCATCGGCCAACACACCGCCCGTGACCTGCGTCTGGTGGTTGAGCTGCGAGTGGCCAAACAGGTTGAGCACCGAGCCGGCCACGCCCGTGCGCGGATCGGCTGCGCCAAACACCACACGGTCCACCCGGGCGTGCAGCATGGCGCCGCTGCACATGGCGCAGGGCTCCAAGGTCACATACAAGGTGCAGCCTTCAAGCCGGTAATTGCCCAACAAACGGGCCGCTTCGCGCAAGGCCACCACCTCGGCGTGGGCTGTCGGGTCGTGGCTGGTGATCGGGGCGTTGCGGCCTGTGGCGATCACTTCGCCATCCTTAACCACCACCGCGCCCACCGGCACCTCGCCCGCAGCCGCGGCAGCGCGGGCTTGTTCGAGCGCCAGGCCCATCCAGTGGGCGTCTTGGCTTGGCGCGTCCACGCTCAAGCCACCATGCCCAAGCGCTGCATCCACTTTGCGAGCGCTTTTTCCTGTTCACCACCTTGGGCGTAAGCCGCGTGCATGGCCGCATGCGACTCAGGGCGGTGCTGGTTGATCTTGACCTTGGTTTCCAAATCAAGAATTTTCAACTCAAACGCCACGATGCCGTTCAACATGGCGTGGGTATAGCTCTCGGGCAGAGCGCGCCATTGCGCCGCATAGGCCGGCTCGTGATCGGCAATCAGCTGCTTGAGTATGGCGTCCTTGGCTTCGTCACCGTCCAACATGCGCGCCTCAACCCGGGCATGCACGGCCAAGTAAGTCCAGGTCGGCACGCGCTGCAAATCTGGATACACGGCAGGCGACATGTAAGCCTGCGGCCCCATGAAAGTGACCAGCGCCTGCGGCCGTGCTTGCAAGAAACCTGCATGCGGGTTGGCGCGTGCGCAATGCCCCAGGAGCGCCACCGGCTGGCCGCCCTCCTCGATCAGTTTGAGCGGCAAATGCGTGACAAACGGAAAGCCATCACCGTCTGTGGACACCAGACTGGCAAACGGGTGCTCACGCATGATGGCCGCAGCGTGCTGCGGGTGGTTGAATTGTTGGGGCAGGTACATGAAAAGACTGTACCAAAACAAATGGCCCACACCCCGTCGGTGTGGCGAATGGTCACTTGGTCAAACGCTGGACCAAGCCTTGATTGCTGCACGGTTCAGCAAAGAAGGTGATGAAGTGGATGGGGAGCTGGCTGAGGGGGGTTACCTCGGGGCGCATTGAGCGCCGTCTCAGTCGAGGCTGTTCCCAGGCAACTCTGCAAACTTGGCCGCCATCGTGGGGTTGCCGCGTGTGAGCTTCTTGATCGTCAAGTCGTCGGCCTTGTCGTTGGCCAGGCGCAGATTGTTGGCCGACTTGTGCAGCGCTTCCTTGGTTTTTTCCAGGTCCTTGATGGCTTCGTCAATGCGCCGAATAGCTTCTTCAAACCCCTCAGAGGCCAAGCGCCAATTGCGCCCAAACGCCGTTTTGAATTCGTCCAGCTGGGTTTCGAACTTGGTGATGTCCACGTTCTGCGAGCGCACCAAGGCCAGCTCGGACTTGTACTTCATCGCGTTCAAAGCGGCATTGCGCAACAGCGTAATAAGGGGCACAAAGAACTGTGGCCGCACCACGTACATCTTGGGGTAGCGGTGCGACACATCCACAATGCCGCTGTTGTACAACTCGCTCTCCGGCTCCAGCAGGGACACCAGCACCGCGTATTCACACGCCTTCTCGGTGCGGTCTTTGTCCAGCTCTTTCAGAAAGTCTTCGTTCCGCTTTTTGGTGGCCGTTTCGTCGCTTTCGTTTTTCATCTCAAACATGATGGAGACGATCTCGGCACCCGACTCGTCTGAGTCGCGAAAAATATAGTCGCCCTTGCTGCCGGTGCGGGCGTCGTTGTCTTTCTCAAAATGCGCCCGTTGAAAGGCGGCTGCACGAATGCGATTGAACTCGATTTCGCAGTGCTGCTCCAGGGTTTCACCCACCATCTTGGTCGACAGCCGCGCCTTCATGTCGCGCAGGCGCGCAATCTCGCCATCACGGTCGCGCAGCTGCAAGGCGTATTGCTCCTTGATCGCTTTCTCTTCCAGCTGGTTTTTCACAGCAATGAGGTTGAGGTCATTTTTCAAGTCATCGCGCTCTCGGGCGACCACACCCACGGCCTCGTTCACGGCCAATTGGCGAGCTGTCTCGTTGGCCGCCAGCTTGGCTTGCAGCGCCTGAATCTCGGCGTCCTTTTTGGCAGCTTCGGCCTGCAGCGTATGGGCCAGCTTGGCCTCGGCCAACTGGGCTGCCGCTTGGCTGCTGTTGCGCGCCCTCTCCTGTTCGGTCTTGAGCTCGTTGGCCAACTGATCGCGCTCTTTGCTGACCGTGCCCAAAGCCTCCGACACCGCCAGCTTGCGCGCCACCTCGCCCGCGTCGAGCTGGGCTTTCAGCGCCTGAATCTCCGTGTCTTTGGCCGCCGCTGTTTTTTGCAGCGCATTGGTGACATTGGCCTCGGCCAAAGCTATCGCGTCGCGCTTTTCCCGCTCGGCCAACTCAAGCCGCTCGTGCAACTGCTTTTCAAAGTCGCCATCGCGCACCTGCTTGAGGATGTCGGCGTACCCCGCCTCGTCGATCTTGAAGGCTTTGTGGCAGTGGGGGCAGATGATTTCGTGCATGGGGAGTGGGGCTTTCTTCTCGTTAAATTTCGCCGAGCCGATTATTTAGTCGGATGAGTTCGGTCGCGATAGGCTCAATCTCGAACCGTTCCCCAAGCATTTCAAAAGTGCCTGAGTCAGTAAAGTAGGCACGAAAGAAATGCAGTGGAACGCCATCTCTCTTTACTTCAGAGCCGAAATATTGAGGGAAGATTTGCCCGACGATTCCTTTGGATAAGTATTTGTCTAGTCGCTCGTCAAAGTGTTCCATTGCGTCGCGAAGTGGCTTGCAAATGCGCAACGGATTGTCATCACCGATAGAAAATTCATTGCGTAACGCCGACGCGCGGCTTGCATGGATTTGCTGAGTTTCGCGTATTGGCCAGAAATATCTGGCAACTGCAGCGCCTTGCACAATCAGGTTCTGAAGTTCATCCAGCACAGACTGAACGTCAATGTCTTCTTCCGGATTCTCTGTTTCCGAGTTTTCAAGATGGTCAAACACATCATTCAGCACGTCGATCGAGCGTACAGCAGACTTTGTGCAGAACGCCATACTCAATGAGTAGAAGATTCGATTGGGCGGATGAATTCCGTTATTCACGAAAGATTCCTTTTCCACAACATACCGCAGGTTGGGCTTAGGCACTGAAAGGTACGTAGATTGTACAAGTCATGAAGATACTGGGCAGATATGAATAGGCCACCTTGACATGGCATCTTCTACTGAACAACTTACTGCGATCTTTTGGCGAAAGGTGAAAGTAAGTGGTCAATGCGTCCTACACGCGTTCGTAGGGATAAACATTCTTGAAATTTCGATTGAGATAAGACCCAACGGAAGCCGCAGTCCGCAAATTTTCGAACTCATGTTCTGGAACCCCTTTGTAGGCATATAGCGAAGAATCCAAGAATTGAACGTATACCCATTGATTCTGGCTGTCGTACCCGACTGCCGCGACGTTAGAGGAACTTACTTGATGCATTTCTGGCATTGACATTTTTTCTCCTTAGTTGAACGATTGATTTCGCCAGTTTCGAACACTGGTTTCGTAAGTGGCAACGTTTGGGCTCGGATTTGCCCAAAGCTTCGATGCGACCGGGTCTGAACTCTTTGTGGAGCTATTCGATTGGAAAAATTTGATACGTGAGGGGATGCGTACTGCTTCACCGCTCACAATTGCTTCGCCCGTACGAAGCCCTGAAAGGACGTCAGCCATTTCGCGTAGCTCATCTTGCATTGCGGACACAACATGGCCCTTATCACGAGAGTTGGTCATTCTCAAAGCAATGATGGACCCACACTGGCTCAGGACTGTTTCATCTAGTTCGGAAGGCCGTTGTGTTACGAGTAATAGACCAACGCCGTATTTGCGCCCCTCTTTTGCAATGGCTTGAACCGTTCGAGATGAAATTGATTCCTCGCCAGCTCTCAAATAGGTGTGTGCTTCATCCAAAACAATCAACAGCGGTTGTAGTTTTCCTCCCACCACTGTTTTTTGCCCCCAGAAAAGTGCGTCATAAGTTAGCTTCAATATGCATCCGGCAATTGTTTGCATTACTTCCGATGGGATTGCTGAAAGGTCCAGGATGGAAATCGGAAATCCATGTCCGAACCAAGTGGAGTACAACAGTGGCAAATCGTTAGGTACCACGCCATTTAGGTCAGGCGTATAACCATTGGGTCTGAACAAGAAGCTATAGCTCTGATCGAGAATTCGTGATCGCATACCATCGAGAAATCCCAATATTCCTTTGGCTTTTTGATTCAAAAAGGGAGCGCTAGCGCCAAGGCCAGCGATGGGATATTGGTTCGATGTGAGAGTCGCAGGATCCCCAACCGTTGTCAGTGTCTCGGGGGTAATGCGGTCCGCTCTAAACGTTGTTCGTTCAAAGTTATCCAAGTCAAACCATAGCTGAAAAATCGAAAATGGAATTGGACTATCTGCGGTGATTGACTCAGCCCGAAGACCACCGAGCCCGATCGCCGACGCGCGTTTAAGACTAAGCACTTTGCCACGGATATAGTCTTCATTTTGGTCTGATAACTTGCCCGGAAATATGGCCATTAGCTCCCTAAATGGCAATGCCCAATAAGGGACGCAAAGTTCTTCCTCCCCTTCTGCGGCATTCGCTCCAACTCGAAAGACGCGACACTTTCCCCGAAGTGAGCTTGAGTACTCACCGTGAGGATCAATCATGAGCACTCTTGCACTTGGAAGCGGTTTCCCTGCTATAGCCTTCATAACAATGCTTACTGCATTTGACTTGCCGCTTCCTGTGGATCCCAGGATTGCGCAATGGCGCGAAACTAGTTT
>CANBTZ010000043.1 GCA_947372495.1 Comamonadaceae bacterium
CGGGCGGCGCCACGCTGCGCATGGCCGAGCGTGCGGGCATGGGCAATGCGCTTTTGCATTTGCTGACGGCCGACGTGTTTGACAGCGCCGAGGCCCTGCGCCTGAACTTTGTGCAAAAGGTGGTGCCAGCGGCAGGCTTGCTGGCCGAAGCCATGCGCATTGCAAGCCAAATTGCAGCGCAAGCGCCGCTGGCCGTGGTGGCCACGCGCCAGAACGTGCTCAAGGCCGTGGAGCAAGGCCCATTGGTGGCGATGCACGATTTCATTTCGGTCCAGAAAACGCTGTCCAACAGCGATGACGCTGCCGAGGGCGTTCGCTCCTTTGTGGAAAGACGCCCAGCCCGCTTCACGGGCCAGTGATCTTCAAAAGATGACGCCCTCAGCGTGATCGCGCTGTGTCTTGATGCGCATCAAGACCGGGGACGCCGGGGCGGTGCAAGCTTGGGCTCAGGCACATCACCGATGATGTGCCCAGAACAACGCCCCGAGGAGACCCCATGAGGCTGGCCTTGCTGTCAGACCTGCACGCCAATCGGCAAGCACTCAGCGCCTGTCTGGCCCATGCCCAGACGCAGGGCGTGGACCGCCACGCCTTTTTGGGTGATTTGGTGGGCTATGGCGCCGATCCGGTCTGGGTGATGGAGCAGGTGATGGCTTTGCAGGCCCAGGGCGCGCTGGTGATCCAGGGCAACCACGACGCCATGGCGGTCACGCCCCCGCAGGGCGATGACTCGACAGGTTCGAGCACCGCCGAATGGACGCACCGCCAGTTGAACACAGAGCAGCGCCGATTTCTGGCCGACTTGCCATTGACCGAATCGCTGGAGCACCTCTTGCTGGTGCACGCCAGCGCCGACAAACCCGAGACTTGGCGTTATGTGGACAGCGAGCGTGCGGCCTCGGTCTGCCTCGACGCCGCGCGCGGCCGGGGCCTGCAGCAGGGCATGGCTCAAAACCACATTTTGGTGGGCCATGTGCACCACCAAACGCTCTATTACCAGGGGGCTGGCCGCGACCTGATGCCCTTCAAGCCCTCCGTGGGTGTGGGCGTGCCCGTGCCGCGCCTGCGCGCCTGTGTGGCCACCGTGGGCTCGGTCGGGCAGCCGCGCGACGGTGACCCACGGGCCATGTACGCCGTGTACGACCTGGCAGCAGGGCGCTTGACCTTTCACCGGGTGGCCTACGACCACGCGGCTGCGGCTGCGGCCATTCGTCAGGCGGATTTGCCTGAGTTTTTTGCCCAACGCTTGGAGACTGGACGTTGAAACTGCTGGACCCTGGAGCCCTGATCGACGGCTTTGAAATCGAAGATTGCCTGCACGCGGGCGGCATGGCGCACATCTACACAGTGCAATATGCCCCGGCGGCAGACGGTTCGCGCCGCGAGGCCGAGTTCCCGATGGCGATGAAGATCCCGCGCATGACGGCGGGGGACGGGGCCGAGAACATCGTGAGCTTCGAAGTCGAGCACCAGATCATGCCCGTGCTGACGGGCCCGCACGTGCCGCGCTTTGTGGCGGCGGGCGACCTGTCGCGAACCCCGTATCTGGTGATGGAGTATGTGCAGGGCCAGACCCTGGACCATTGGTTGGAGCGCGATGCGCCGTTGACGCCGAAAGAGATCGCCAGCTTGGGCGCAGCCATGGCCAAGGCGGTGCACAGCCTGCATCGCCAAAACGTGTGCCACCTTGACCTCAAGCCCGCCAATGTGCTGATCCGCCCCGATGGCTCGGCCCTGCTGCTGGACTTTGGTTTGTCGTGCCACGCCCATTACCCCGACCTGCTGGCCGAAGCCCTGCGCAAGGCGGTGGGTTCGCCGATTTGGATCGCCCCCGAGCAGGTGGTGGGCGTGCGCGGTGACCCGCGCAGCGATGTGTTTGCCATCGGCGTGATGCTCTACCAGCTGGCCACGGGGGAGACGCCGTTTGGCGAACCCGCCACCGACGGCGGCATGCGCCAGCGCCTGTGGATGGACCCGGTGCCACCGCGCAAGCACTGCCCTGATTTGCCCGAATGGCTGCAAGAGGTGATCTTGAAATGCCTGGAGCCAGTGGCCGCACAGCGCTACCCGTCGGCAGCGCACTTGGCGTTTGACCTCACGCACCCCAACGACGTTCGCGTCACCGACCGGGGCCGCCGCACCGAAGGCACGGGTTTTTGGGTTCACTTCAAGCGCTGGCTGCGCGCTGCAGGCATGCAGTACCAGCCCAGCCCGCTGCCTTCGCAGCAGATCGAGCAGGTGCCCATCGTCATGGTGGCGCTGCCCTACAAGGACGTGAGCGATGCCACGCTGTACTCGCTGCGCGAAGCGGTGGCGCGTTCGTTGGGCATTCGCCCCGGTGCGCGGCTGGCGTGCGTGACCGTCATCTCGCCCAGCGACACCAACGCCACCGACAACGCGCAAAGCGAAACCACAGTGCACCGCTGGCACCTGACGCGGCTGCAGCAGTGGGCGCAGCCGCTTGACTTGACAGACCACCAGACGTCTTTTCATGTGCTCGAAGCGGGTGATGTGGCCGACGCCATCGTCAAGTACGCCGAGGGCAACGCCGTCAGCATGGTCATCATGGGCGCGGCCACGCACGGCCTGCAGATGCAGCGCTTTGTGGCCACGGTGCCGATCAAGGTGGCGATGGAGGCGCCTTGCACAGTGATCCTGGTCAAACAAAGCCTGCCCTTTGAGCTCTTGGGTGGTTGATCGACCTGGCTGCGCCACAATCGGTGCATGAACGATTCCATTGCGCGCCACCCTTATGCCGAACTCACACCCGACAAAGTGATGGACGCCTTGTCGGGCCTGGGCTTGTGGCCCGATGGCCGACTGCTGGCGCTGAGCTCTTACGAAAACCGGGTGTACCGCGTGCACCTGGACGAACCCGAGCAGGGGCACAGCGCGGTGGTGGTCAAGTTCTACCGGCCAGGGCGCTGGCGCACAGACCAAATCCAGGAAGAACACGACTTTGCCGCCGAGCTGGTGGCGGGCGAGGTGCCTGTGGTGGCGCCATTGCAGATACACGGGCGCACGCTGCACCATGCTGACGGGTTCGATTTTTCAGTCAGCCCTTTGCGCGGCGGGCGAGCGCCCGAGCTCGATGACTTTGATGTGCTCGAATGGATTGGCCGTTTTCTGGCCCGCATCCACACCGTGGGGGCCGTGCAGCCTTTCACGCACCGCCCGGCGCTTGATGTGCAAACCTTTGCCAAAGAGCCCGCTGAGTGGCTGCAGACGCACCAGATGATCCCGCTGGAGGTCGAGCGCGAGTGGCACACCGTGTTCAAGCAGGCGCTCGGCTTGATCGAGCAGGCGTTCGCAGACAACGCTTCTGAGCGCCGCATTTTGCGGCTGCACGGCGACTGCCACCCCGGCAACATTTTGTGGACCCCTGCCGAGTTGCCTGGTGGTGGCCCGCATTTTGTGGACCTGGACGACGCCCGCATGGGCCCGGCTGTGCAGGACCTGTGGATGCTGCTGTCGGGCGACCGGGGGCAGCGCACGCAACAGTTGTCGGCGCTGCTCGACGGCTACGAGCAGGTGCGCGACTTTGACCGCGCAGAGTTGCGCCTGATCGAGCCGCTGCGCACCTTGCGTTTGATCCACTACAGCGCCTGGCTGGCGCGGCGCTGGGAGGACCCGATCTTCCCAATCAACTTTCCGTGGTTCGGCACACCCGACTACTGGCGCGGTCAGGTGCTCATGCTGCAAGACCAGATCGACGCGATGCAGGAGTCGGCTCTGGTGGTGTGAATCCGCTCGACGCGACATCAAAGTCGCATAAGATTCTCGCTCTGGTGCGGTGATCGCACCTGCAACCTGCCTTCGGGGCATTGGAGCTCGTCTCCTCGTGTGCGCCGACAGGTTTTTCCATTCATTCACGGAGTCCCTTTATGACCACCGCACGTCGCACCCTCATCAAGGGTGCTGCCGCCATGGGCGCGTTGGCCGCCGCATCTGCGCCTGCCATCGCCCAGCCATTCTTGTTTTCTCCATCCACCGAGTTGATGCCCAAGGGCAAAAAACGCCGCGTGGTTATCTTGGGTGGCGGCTGGGGCGGCCTGGCCACAGCCCGCCACTTGCGCGAGGATGCGCCCGACCTGGAGGTCGTGCTGCTGGAGAAGAACCCGATTTTCTGGTCCTGCCCGCTGAGCAACAAATGGCTGGTGGACGTGGTGGACACCTCGTTCCTGGTGCACTCGTACACGGCCGCAGCCGAGCGCATGGGCTACACCTTTGTGCAGACCGAAATCACCGACATCGACCGTGACAAAAAGCGCGTGCACACCGCGCAAGGGTTTGTCGACTACGACTGGCTGGTGGTGTCGGCAGGCATTCGCGTGACCTATGAACCCTGGTTTGGCAACGACCGCGCCGCGATCGCGTACACGCACAAGCATTTTTCAAGCGCTTATGTGCCCAGCTCCGAGCACTTGGCGCTCAAACAAAAAATCAAGGGTTTCAAGGGCGGCACCTTCGTCATGACGCTGCCCCCACCACCGCACCGCTGCCCGCCCTCGCCCTATGAGCGGGCGTGCTTGATGGCCAACCACTTCAAAAAGAACAAGATCCCAGCCAAGATACTGATCCTGGACCCCAAGCCGCGCATCATGCCCATTGGGGGCGGTTACCGCTTGGCGTTTGAAGACCTGTACGACGACATCATCACCTACGTGCCCAACGCAGGCGTGAAAGAACTGGACCCCTACAACAAAGTGGTCAAGACCCTGGCGGGTGACTTCAAGTTTGACGACGCCATTTTCATGGGCCACCACCAGGCCGCGGACCTGGTCTGGAAGATGGGCGCGATTGGCAAAACGCCAGACGGCAAGCCCAGCACCTGGGCCGCCGTGCACCCCGAGTTCTACAACATGAAGGACGACCCCAATGTCTTTGTCATCGGGGACAGCGTGGGCGCGGTATCGCCACAGTTTGGCCACTACCCCAAGAGCGGGCATGTGGCCAACCGCATGGGGCGCAGCGTGTCGACCTACATCGCGCAGCAGTCCAAAAACCAGCCCATGAAGCCGGTCATCATCGACAACCTCTGCTACATGCTGGTCAACACCGAGCCGCTCGAAGCCATCAGTGTGAAGTTTGACTACAAGATGGGCCCCGAGGGCCACTTGCTGCAGACCGTGACCGACGACAACGACCGCCGCCAACAGCTCTGGCAAGACGATCTGCGCTGGTACGGCAACATGGTCAAAGACTTCACGGGCAGCTGATCCGCTCGTGAGCCAGATCAGGCGCCCTGCGGGGCGCCTTGTCATTTCTGGGGCAGTCATCTACTCGACAGCGGGTATGCATCTGAGCCTGTACGCTGGCATTTTTTGATGCAGGAGCGCCCATGAACGACCGAGCCCAATTCATCCGCATGCAGGACAGCACCCAGGACGACTGGAAGCTGATCGCTGGGGAGTTCATGCAGTTCACGCAAACGCTGCCCGACCGCGTGATGGCCCACCTGAAGCTGCTCGACGGGGACTACGGCGGTTTTCCGGTGGACCGCTACACCCACTGCCTGCAAACAGCCACGCGTGCCTTGCGGGACGGTCGTGACGACGAGTACGTGGTCTGCGCTTTGCTGCACGACATCGGTGATACGCTGGGCACCTTCAACCACCCGGACATTGCCGCTGCGATCCTCAAACCTTTTGTGTCTGAAGCCAATTTGTGGATGGTGCAAAACCACGGCATTTTTCAGGGCTACAACTTCTTTCACCACATCGGCATGGACCGCCACATGCGCGACATGTTCAAAGATCACCCGCACTACGCCCGTACAGAAGAGTTCATCGCGCTCTACGACGATCCGGCGTTTGATGCGAGCTATGACACGCTGCCCATCGAAGCCTTTGAACCGATGCTGCGCAAGGTGATGGCCCAGCCGGTGAACTCGGTTTACAAGGACGCCTTGAAGGCCTGACTCTCAGAGCAGCAAACAAGAAAGGGGCGGCACCCACAGGTGTCGCCCCTTTTGGTTGGGCTGTGCGCGGTTCAACTCAGCAGTGCATTCACCCGCTTCACATAAGCCGCAGGGTCTGCCGGCAAGCCGCCTTCGGCCAGCAGGGCTTGGTCAAACAGGATGTGGGCCAGGTCGTGGAAGTGGACCGAGCCGTCGAGCTTTTTGACCAGCGCATGCTCGGGGTTGACTTCGAGCACGGGCTTGACTTCTGGGGCTTGTTGGCCAGCCTGCTTGAGCATGCGGGCGAGTTGCATGCTCATGCCGTCGTCGGTCACCACCAGGCAGGCGGGGCTGTCCACCAGTCGGCTGGTCACGCGCACGTCTTCGGCTTTGTCCTTGAGCGCTTCTTTGAGCTTGGCCAGCACGGGCTTGAAGGTTTCTGCCGCGTCTTCGGCGGCTTTCTTTTCTTCTTCGTCTTGCAGCTTGCCCAAGTCAAACGCGCCCTTGGCCACGCTTTGCAGCGGCGTGCCGTCGAACTCGTGCACAAAGTTCAGCGCCCACTCGTCCACGCGGTCGGTCATGAGCAAGACTTCGATGCCTTTTTTCTTGAAGACTTCGAGTTGTGGGCTGTTCTTGGCAGCGGCCAGGGTGTCGGCGGTGATGTAGTAAATCGCGTCTTGGCCTTCCTTCATGCGGGCCTTGTAGTCGGCAAAGCTGACGCTCGCGGTGTCGCTGGTGGTGGACGCGAAACGCAGCAGCTTGGACAGGCGGTCTTTGTTGGCAAAGTCTTCGCCCAGGCCTTCTTTCAGCACCGCGCCGAACTCGGCGTAGAACTTGGAATATTGGCCTTGCTTGGCTTTGTCTTCTTCGCTTAAAACATCAGTCACACCCTCTGTGCTTTCTGGCGCCTTGTCGTGTTTCGCCAAGTCTTCCAGCATCGACAACACACGCTTGGTGCAGCCTTCGCGGATGGCTTTGACATCACGGCTTTCTTGCAGCAGCTCGCGGCTCACGTTCAGCGGCAGGTCGGCGGAGTCCACCACACCCTTCACAAAACGCAGGTAGCTGGGCATCAGCGCTTCGGCTTCGTCCATGATGAAGACGCGCTTCACATACAACTTGATGCCGGCTTTCTTGTCGCGGTTCCACAGGTCTTGTGGTGCTTTGGATGGGATGTACAGCAGCTGGGTGTATTCGGTGCTGCCTTCCACGCGGTTATGCGTCCAGGTCAGCGGCGCTTCAAAGTCGCGGCTGATCTGTTTGTAAAAATCAGCGTACTGCTCGTCGCTGATGTCTTTCTTGGGGCGGGTCCACAAAGCGCTGGCTTTGTTGATGGTTTCCCACTCACCGGTCTTGAGCATGCCACCGGGCTTTCGGCCAGCTTCCTCGTTGCTGGGGTCGATCAGCTCACCGTCTTGCCACTCTTCCTTTTCCATCAAGATGGGCAGGCTGATGTGGTCGGCGTATTTGCCGACGATTTCTTTGAGCTTCCAGGTGTTGGCGTATTCCATCGCCTCTTCGCGCAGGTGCAAGATCACGCTGGTGCCGCGTTCAGCGCGGGTAATGGTCTCGACCTCAAAGTCGCCTGTACCACCGCTGATCCAGCGCACGCCTTCGGCCGCTGCCGTGCCTGCACGGCGGGTTTCGACGGTGATTTTCTCGGCCACGATGAAGCCCGAATAAAAGCCCACACCGAACTGGCCGATCAGCTGCGCGTCTGACTTTTGGTCACCGCTCAGCTTGCTCACGAAGTCCTTGGTGCCGCTCTTGGCGATCGTGCCCAGGTGGTCAATCGCTTCTTGCGCCGTCATGCCGATGCCGTTGTCGGTGATGGTCAGCGTTTTGGCGGCTTGGTCGAAGGACAGGCGCACCTGCAAGTCGGGCGCGTCTTCGTACAGGGCCGTGTTGTTGAGCGCTTCAAAGCGCAGCTTGTCGCAGGCATCCGAGGCATTGGAGATCAACTCGCGCAAGAAAATTTCGCGGTTGGAATAAAGCGAGTGGGTGACCAAGTGCAGCAGTTGCGCGACTTCGGCCTGAAAGGCATGGGTTTGTTTGCTCATATCGATTCAACAGGTAAAAAACAAAAGATCAAAAACCAAAACGCCCCACAGTTGGGGGCGTCTGGCGGGGTTTCAAGGGGGGTCAGAACGACTCGTTCGGTCCAAGGTAGCGCCAAGTGCCCGCAGGCATCTGCCCCAGTTGCACATTGCCCATGCGGATGCGCTTGAGGCCCACCACTTTGAGACCCACTTGCTCGCACATGCGGCGGATCTGGCGCTTTTTGCCTTCGGTCAGCACAAAGCGCAGCTGCTCGGGGTTTTGCCACTCCACCTTGGCGGGCTTGAGCGGCTTGCCGTCCAGGCTCAAGCCGTGGCGCAGGCGCTCGAGTTGCGCGGCAGGAAACACGGCCTGCACATTGGCGCTTACGCGGTCAAAGTCACCGATGGCGGTGAGTTGGTTGGCTTTGCCGCCGTAGGTGGCAGAGGCAGCCGATGCGGCAGCGGTGTTTTCGTGGCCGGTGTAGGCCACGCGCACGAGGTATTCCTTCTCCATCTCGGAGTCTTCGCCGATCAGTTGGCGGGCCACACGGCCGTCTTGCGTCAGCACCAAAAGGCCCGTGGAGTCGATGTCCAGTCGGCCCGATGGGGCCAGGCCGCGAAGGTGTGGGGGCGTGAAGCGCATCTTGGACGGGTCGCCCCCCCAATGGCTGCGCGGGTTGATCAGGGTGATGGCGGGCTCGTGCCCGTCTTCGGCCTGTCCGCTCACATAGCCCATGGGCTTGTGCAGCAAGATGGTCACCAAGCGCTCTTGCTGTTGCTCGGCGGCTTTGTCGATGGTGATGCGGTCGGACAGGGTGACCTGCTGGCCCATGCTGGCTACTTCGCCGTTGACTTTGACCCAGCCTTGGTCAATCCAGGCGTCGGCCTCGCGACGCGAGCACATGCGCAGCTCGGCCATGCGTTTGTTCAGCCGTTGGGTGCCTGTGGCCGAGGCGTCGGCGCCTTTGCCCTCGGGGCGGGGTGCGCGTTTAAAAGCCGGAGTGGGGTTCATGGGTGTGCTGGTGCTGGAGAAACTTCAAGGATTGTCGCTGCTTTGCTTGAACACAGTCCGGCGCAAGCCGTCCAGGTTCAGGATGCGCAGACCGCCGTATTCGACGCGGATGAGTTGCTGGGCTTCCAGCACGCGCAAAGCCTCGTTCACCCGCTGGCGCGACAGCCCTGCCAGATAGGCCAGCTCTTGCTGGGTGATGCGCAGCACCTCGCCCACACCGGAGAACAGCACAGGGTTGAACAAGGCCGCCAGGTTGCGGGCGACCTTGATCTCGGGGTTGTTCATGCGGTCGACCTCGCGGGCCGCAATGAACTGACCCAGGCGTTCGTTGAGCTGACCCATGATGAAACGGTTGAAGCCAATCGAATGGTCGAGCAGCCAGTGGAAGGTGTCGACCGGCAGGCCCGCCACCACGCTGGTGCGCAGAGCCTGGATGTTGTAGCGGTAGCTCTCGCGCTTGAGCGCGGTGCCTTCGCCAAACCAGCCACCGGGCGGCACGCCGGTGAAGGTCATGGTGTGGCCCTGCTCGTTGTCGCTGCTCATTTTGAGCAGGCCCGAGATGACGCCAAACCAGTAAGTGACCGGGCGGCCAACGCGGCACACATAGTCGCCTGCCTGCGGGTCGCTCACCACCAGTTGGGGCACGATTTGCGCGCGTTCATCGGGCTGCAGCAAGGCCAGCCAGGGGATTTGGTCCAGCTCGTTGGCGGTGGGGGGTCTGCGGCGCTGGTAAACGCTGTTGGTGGTGCTCATGTGGGGGGTTGTTGCGTCAGTCGGCTGTCAGTTGTGCTAGGGGTCTACCCTGAATTGTCGTTGAAACGACAACTTGGCGTCAAACTGCAGCCTAGCATCCGTTCTCGAATGAATACACATCCGTGTGGGTGTGCTGTTTTTGGAGTCAGGCCCGGTCATGCAAACAACGTTTCCCCGATTGATGCTCAAGCACGCTGCAGAGCGCCCCAGTGCGCCCGCTCTGCGTGAAAAAGAATATGGCATTTGGCAGGCCACCACTTGGGCCAGCTTGTCCCAGTTGGTGGAATCCGTGGCTTGCGGCTTGCACCAAGCGGGCTTGCAGCGCGGCGAGCATTTGATTGTGGTGGGGGCCAACCGCCCACGCTTGTACGCCACCATGCTGGCCGCCCAGTCATTGGGGGCGATTCCGGTGCCGCTCTACCAAGATGCCGCTGCGGCCGAATGCGTTTTCCCGATCATCAATGCCGAAGTGCGGTTTTGCGTGGTCGAAGACCAGGAGCAGGTCGACAAGATGCTGGAGGTGCGCGAGCAATGCCCTCAGCTGACGCACATCTACTACGACGATCCACGCGGTCTGCGCAAGTACACCGAAGACGGCTTGGGGTCGCTCGAGGAGCTGATCGCTGCAGGCGGGGTGTTCGCGAAGCAACACCCACAGTTTTTTGCGGAAGAAGTCGACAAGGTTCAGTACACCGATGTGGCGGCGATGTTTTTCACATCGGGCACGACTGGCAACCCCAAAGGTGTGGTGCACACCCACAGCTCTTTGATCGACCGCGCTGATGCGGGTGCCGAGTTCGACAAGTTGACCAACGCCGAAGATGTGCTGGCCTACATGCCCCCAGCTTGGGTCGGGCAAAACATCTTCAGCTACGCACAGTGGTTGGTGTGTGGCTATGTGGTCAACTGCCCCGAGTCGGCAGCCACGGTCACGATTGACCTGAAAGAAATTGGCCCCACGTATTACTTCGCACCGCCCCGCGTGTTTGAAGGCATGCTCACCAGCGTGATGATCCGCATGGAAGACGCTGGCAGCTTCAAGCGCGGCATGTTCCACACCTTCATGAAGGTGGCCAAAAAAGTCGGTCCGGCCTTGATGGATGGCCAGTCGGTGGGCCTCTTGGACCGCCTCAAATACGCGCTGGGCAATTGGATGGTCTACGGCCCGCTGCGCAACAACCTGGGTTTTAGCCGTGTGCGCGTGGCCTACACCGCGGGCGAGGCCATTGGCCCGGACCTGTTCACATTTTTCCGCTCGATCGGTGTGAACATCAAGCAGCTGTATGGTTCGACAGAGACTGCCGTGTTCGTTTGCCTGCAGCCCGACAACGAAGCGCGTGCAGACACTGTGGGCGTGCCTTGCAAAGGGGTGGAGATCAAACTGGCCGACAACGGCGAGGTGCTGGTCAAGTCCCCCGGTTTGCTCAAGGAGTATTACAAGAACCCTGCGGCCACAGCCGAAGTGCTGACGGCCGATGGTTGGTACCACACGAGCGACGCGGGTTTCTTGGACGCGCACGGTCACCTCAAGATCATTGACCGTGTGAAAGACGTGGGCCGCATCAAGGGTGGTGCCAACGACGGTGCCATGTTTGCACCCAAATACGTCGAGAACAAACTCAAGTTCTTCCCGCACATCAAAGAGGTGGTGGCCTATGGCGACCAGCGCGAAAAAGTGTGCGTGATGATCAACATCGACTTCGACGCCGTGGGCAACTGGGCCGAGCGTCGCAACCTGCCTTATGCCGGCTACACCGACCTGGCGCAAAAGCCCGAGGTGTACCAGCTCATCAAGGAATGCGTGGAAAAGGTCAACGCCGATCTGGCCGAAGACGCCTTGCTCGCAGGCAGCCAGGTCAGCCGCTTCCTGGTGCTGCACAAAGAGCTGGACGCCGATGACGGCGAATTGACGCGCACCAACAAGGTTCGCCGTGGCTTCATCGCTGACAAATACAAACCGTTGGTCGATGGCCTGTACGAAGGCAAGCTCGAGCAGTTCATTGAGACCGTGGTGAAGTTCGAAGACGGTCGCACAGGCAGCGTGAGCGCGACCTTGAAGATTTCCGACGCCAAGACATTCACACCCGTGAAGGCAGCAGCATGACCAAAAAAATTGGCGACGTCATTCTCGACGTCAAAAACATCAGTTTGCGATTCGGTGGCGTCAAGGCGCTGACCGACATCTCGTTCAACGTGCGCGAGCACGAAGTGCGCGCCATCATTGGCCCCAACGGTGCCGGTAAGAGCTCGATGCTCAACTGCATCAACGGCGTGTACACGCCGCAAGAAGGCAGCATCACATTCCGTGGCCAAACTTTTGACCACATGAACAGCCGCCAAGTGGCCGAGATGGGCATTGCCCGCACCTTTCAGAACCTGGCCTTGTTCAAGGGCATGAGCGTGATCGACAACATCATGTCGGGCCGCAACCTCAAGATCAAAAGCAACTTGCTGATGCAGGCGCTGCGCGTGGGCCCGGCTCAGCGCGAAGAAGAAGAACACCGCGAGTTCGTCGAGCACATCATCGATTTCCTGGAGATCCAGGCCTTCCGTAAAACACCCGTGGGCCAGTTGCCCTACGGTTTGCAAAAGCGTGTGGACTTGGGCCGCGCTCTGGCCATGGAGCCGCAAGTGCTGCTGCTCGACGAGCCGATGGCAGGCATGAACCTCGAAGAAAAGCAGGACATGTGCCGCTTCATTCTGGACGTGAACGACGAGTTCGGCACCACTGTGGTGTTGATCGAGCACGACATGGGCGTGGTGATGGACATCTCCGACCGCGTGGTGGTGCTGGACTACGGCAAAAAGATTGGCGATGGCACGCCCGACGAGGTGCGCAACAACGAAGAAGTGATCAGTGCCTATCTGGGCACTTCGCACTGAACGAACCCGCACGAACAAGGATTTAAAGATGGCATTCTTTCTTGAAACACTGCTCGGCGGCCTGATGGCGGGCATGTTGTATTCGCTGGTGGCATTGGGCTTTGTGCTCATTTTCAAAGCCTCTGGTGTTTTCAACTTTGCGCAGGGCGCGATGGTGCTGTTTGGCGCTTTGTCGATGGCGCGTTTCTCCGAGTGGATCCCGCAGTGGACCGGTGTGGACAGCCTGCTGATGGCCAACGTGCTGGCGTTCGCGATGGCGGCGGTGGTGATGTTTGTGGTGGCGTGGGCCGTCGAATACCTGGTCTTGCGCCACTTGGTCAACCAAGAAGGTGCCACCTTGCTGATGGCCACCTTGGGCATCGCGTATTTCCTCGAAGGCTTGGGCCAAACCTTGTTTGGCAGCAGCATCTACAAGATCGACATTGGCATGCCCAAAGACCCGGTCTTCATTCTGGAAGGCATGTTCGAGGGGGGCGTGTTGGTCAACAAGGAAGATTTTTATGCCGCACTGATTGCCGCCGCGTTGGTGGCTTTGCTGACGGTGTTCTTCCAGAAAACAGCCACGGGCCGCGCCCTGCGTGCGGTGGCCGATGACCACCAAGCCGCGCAGTCAATTGGCATTCCGCTCAACCGCATTTGGGTGATCGTGTGGTGTGTGGCGGGCATCGTGGCTTTGGTGGCCGGGATGATCTGGGGCAGCAAATTGGGGGTGCAGTTCTCTCTGGCCACGGTGGCTTTGCGGGCCTTGCCTGTGGTGATTCTGGGGGGCCTGACTTCGGTGCCGGGCGCCATCATCGGCGGCTTGATCATTGGCGTGGGCGAAAAACTCTCCGAGGTGTACTTGGGCGGTTTTGTGGGGGGCGGCATCGAGATTTGGTTTGCCTATGTGCTGGCGCTGGGCTTCTTGCTGATCCGTCCGCAAGGCCTGTTTGGCGAAAAGATCATCGACCGCGTGTAAGGAAAAAATATGTTCTACAGAGAAAACGGTCAATTCAAAACCACTTACCGGGCAGACCAGCAAATCTTGCCGATCCGGCAAGACCGCATCGCCATGGCGCTGCTGTTGGTGTTTGCCGTGGCGGTGGTGCCCATGCTGGCATCGGATTACTTTTTCCGCGCGATCCTGATCCCCTTCTTGATCATGTCCTTGGCGGCCTTGGGGGTGAACATCCTGGTGGGCTATTGCGGTCAGATCTCGCTGGGCTC
>CANBTZ010000044.1 GCA_947372495.1 Comamonadaceae bacterium
ACCGTCAGGGGTATCCCTGATAATGGGCATTGAACTTGCTTGATCAAGTTCACCGTTTATTTGATCCAGGAGCCCCCGATGAACAAGCGTTTTTTCCTCCAGGCCACCGCCGCACTGGCCGCTGCCGCCAGCCTGGGTGCCGCACAAGCCCAAACCACCCCGATCAAATTCCAGCTCGACTGGCGCTTTGAGGGTCCCTCGGCATTCTTTCTGTTGCCTGCTGCAAAGGGCTACTTCAAAGACGCCAAGCTCGACGTGAGCGTGGACGCGGGCAACGGCTCGGGTGGTGCGGTCACCCGCGTGGCCTCGGGCACCTACGACCTGGGCTTTGCCGACCTGGCCGCCCTGATGGAATTCCACGCCAACAACCCCGACGCGCCCAACAAGCCCGTGGCGGTGATGATGGTGTACAACAACACCCCCGCATCGGTCATGGCGCTCAAGAAGTCGGGCATCAAGACCCCGGCCGATCTGGCGGGCAAGAAGCTGGGCGCCCCCGTGTTCGACGCAGGCCGCCGTGCTTTCCCGATCTTCGCCAAGGCCAACAACGTGAGCAACGTGGCCTGGACCGCGATGGACCCTCCTCTGCGCGAAACCATGCTGGTCCGCGGCGATGTGGACGCCATCACCGGCTTCACCTTCACCTCGCTGCTCAACATCGAAGCGCGTGGCGTCAAGGCCGACGATGTGGTCGTGTTGCCCTACCCTGACTACGGCGTCAAGTTGTACGGCAACGCCATCATCGCCTCGCCCAAGATCATCAAAGAAAACCCTGCCGCCGTGAAAGCTTTCCTGGCCGCCTTCACCAAGGGCGCCAAGGACGTGATCGCCGATCCGGCCAAAGCCATTGAAAGCGTCAAGGCCCGCGACGGCATCATCAATGTGGCACTGGAAACACGCCGCCTGCAACTGGCCATCGACACCGTGATCAACAGTCCCGACGCCCGCGCCGAAGGCTTTGGCCAGGCCAAAGGCCCTCGCCTGAGTTTGATGGCCTCGCAAGTGTCTGACGCCTTCAACACCAAGACCCGCGTCAAGGCCGACGACATCTGGAACGGCTCGTTCCTGCCCTCGGCCAAAGAGCTGGACATCCTGCCCAAAGGCAAAAAGTGAGCTTCGGGCCGCAAGCTGCGGCCTGAAACCGAGTCGCTCGGGCCTGCGGGTCTGAGCGTGAACCTGCGCAGAGAGTTTCACCATGTCCCAAGACGCATTCGTCGATTTCCAGGATGTCTGGCTGGCCTACAACGACGAGTTGTTGGCGCAAAACCACTTTGCGGTGGAAGACATCAATCTGCAGGTCAAGCAAGGCGAGTTCATCGCCATCGTCGGGCCGTCGGGCTGCGGCAAGTCGACCTTCATGAAGCTGACCACGGGCTTGAGAATGCCCAGCAAGGGGCGCATCCTGATCGACGGCCAACCCGTCACCGGGCCGCTCAAGATCAGCGGCATGGCCTTTCAGGCCTCGTCGCTCTTGCCTTGGCGCACCACACTCGACAACGTGCTGCTGCCGCTTGAAATCGTGGAGCCCTACCGCTCCAACTTCAAACAGAAAAAAGCCGAATACGTTGAGCGCGCCCGCAAGCTGCTGGCCACCGTGGGCCTGGCCGGCTACGAGGACAAGTTCCCTTGGCAGCTGTCGGGCGGCATGCAGCAACGCGCCAGCATCTGCCGCGCGCTGATCCACGAACCCAAGATGCTGCTGCTTGACGAGCCCTTTGGTGCGCTCGACGCCTTCACACGCGAAGAGCTGTGGTGCATCTTGCGCGACCTGTGGACCGCGCAAAAATTCAACGTCATTCTGGTCACGCACGACCTGCGCGAATCGGTCTTTTTGGCCGACACGGTGTACGTCATGAGCAAGAGCCCGGGCCGCTTTGTGGTCAAAAAAGAAATCGATCTGCCAAGGCCCCGCGACCTGGAAATCACTTACACGCCCGAATTCACAAACATCGTGCACGAGCTGCGCGGGCACATTGGTGCCATGCGCAAGACCGGCGCAGCCATCCACCAATGAGCGCCCACATGAAACAAAAAACCCTCGAACGCTGGGCCCCCTGGGTGCTGTTGGTCATCAGCATCCTCGTCTGGGAGCTGCTGTGCCGCGCATTCAATGTGTCGGAGTTCATTTTCCCCAGCCCCTCGCGCATCGCGCAGCAAACGGTCGAGTTCAGCGACGTGATTGCCGCCCACGCCTGGCGCACCTTCTGGGTGACTATGGTGGGCTTTGGCATCGCCATCGTGGTGGGTGTGATGCTGGGCTTTGTCATTGGCAGCTCGCGCCTGGCCTACGCCGCCGTCTACCCGCTCATGACCGCCTTCAACGCCCTGCCCAAAGCGGCCTTTGTGCCCATCTTGGTCGTGTGGTTCGGCATTGGTGTGGGCCCGGCCATCTTGACGGCTTTCCTCATCAGCTTCTTCCCGATCATGGTGAACATCGCCACGGGCCTGGCCACACTGGAGCCTGAGCTCGAAGACGTGCTGCGCGTGCTGGGCGCCAAGCGCTGGGACGTGCTGGTCAAGGTCGGCTTGCCCCGCTCCATGCCCTACTTTTATGGCTCGCTCAAGGTCGCCATCACGCTGGCCTTTGTGGGCACCACCGTGTCGGAGATGACCGCCGCCAACGAAGGCATTGGTTACCTGTTGATCTCGGCAGGCTCGGCCATGCAAATGGGCCTGGCGTTTTCGGGCTTGGTGGTTGTGGGTGCCATGGCCATGGTCATGTACGAACTCTTCAGCTACATCGAAAAGCACACCACCGCCTGGGCCCACCGCGGCTCGCAAGGCGAGTAAGCCCCGCCAATGACCTGGCACGCCAGCCTGCAACTTGACTACACGCTGGAGTCTGAACGCAGCGTTGTCCGCTACCAGCACAAGGGGCCGCTGCGCATCCTGCAAAGCCTCTACCCCGAAGGCGATGCGGTCTGCCACAACGTGCTGGTTCACCCGCCCGGTGGCCTGGTGGGCGGCGACACGCTCGACATGCAAGTCACCGTGGGCGCCGGTGCGCATGCGCTGGTGACCACGCCCGGGGCCACACGGTTTTACCGCTCCGCCACCGGTTTGGCCACACAACAAGTCCATGCCCAAGTGGCTGAGGGTGCACGGCTCGAATGGCTGCCGCTGGAGGCCATTGCCTACAACGCTTGCGATGCGCTCAACCGCGCCACGTTTGAACTCGCCCCAGGTGCAGAAATGATGACCTGGGACATCACGGCCCTGGGCCTGCCCGCTGCCGACTTGCCCTTTGAGCAAGGCACCTTCCGCCAGCACATGGAGATCCCCTGCGTGTGGCTGGAGCGCGGCAGCATCCACGCCAGCGATGCACGGTTGATGAACAGCCCCTTGGGCCTGGCCGGCCAGCGCTGCATGGCCACGCTGGTGTTTGCCGCAGGCAGCGCCATCGCCGCAGAGCGCAGAGAACGAGCCTTGGCCTGTGCCCGCGAACTGCTCGAAGCCTCCCCATTGCGCATGACAGCAGGCGCCACATCGCCACACCCACAGGTCATCGTGCTGCGCGTGCTGGCCCCTGTGACTGAGCCTGCGCTGCAACTGCTGCGCCAAGTCTGGGCCGCATGGCGACATGCAATATGGGGGCTGCCGGGGACAGTGCCTAGGTTGTGGAATCTTTAGGATTTGAGAGCGCGGCACAAGCGGTGCCCACCCAAGACGCGTTGTAGACACTCACGGGTCAGTTGTGCTGAGCCTTGATGTTCGCGCCAAACCCGTGTGCGCTCAGCCTCACATAGGCATCGCTGAACGGTGAAAGTGAACAATCTTCCATGCGGACTCGCGCTTGGACAAAACAAAAGTCACTCGCCCGAAAAAGTCCTGTGATTTGCCATCCACTGTGGCTATCAACTTATCCAAGCCCGTCACGACGACGGTCGTTTCGTTCAGTGCGACAACAGAAGTGTCCACCAACGATGCAACAAATTTTCTGCGTCCAAGCAGCGTCACTTCAAAATACTTTTTCACGCCCTCAGGTTGGGTGACTATTTCCTTTGTGCCGGTACCCATGAATACGGCATCTTGTGCATACAAGCCAGCAATGGTGTCGACATCCGCCGCAGTAAATGCCTTCGCCCACTGATCCACCACCTGGAAAGCATCCTCCTTTGGCCCAGCCAAGGCCGACGAACAAAACGCACAAATTGAAAGTGCCAAATAAATGAGTCTGCGCATGATGAATCCACGTTCTGCTGAGTTAAAAGTGCGATGACATGATATCGAACTGTCGTTTTTATTCATTCAAGCCACTTTGGGCCAAACATCCCGATTCGTCAGCGGCATGGGCAATGCCAACTGGTCGCCCTGCCCTTGCTTGAAAGTCGCTTCAAATCGCCACCAACTGCTGGATGTTCTTGGCCTTCATCTCACTGCCCGACCCGCTGGTGGATCACGCGGCCAATGTCTTTGATGATGCGGGGCTGGATGCCTTCGGCCCGCTAGCCCTTGGGCGCAATAGCCCTCAGCCACATGCGTTCAACCTGCTGCGTCATGTGCATCGGCAGCAGCTCCACTTGTGGGTGTGCCAAGGCGTAGACCCTGAACAGTTCGTCCGCAAACGCTTGCCCAATGGTTTCAATGCCCGTGAAATCCAGAGTCACGGTCTTGAAACGGTCAAACCGGGCAATCAGCCGTTTGGCCTGTGATCTGGAGACCAGTTGCTCGTCGCCAATTTGCGCAAGCTTCATGGGCACGATCGTTTTGGAGAAATCGTAATCCTCAGGTGCGTTCATGAAGGCCTGAAACACTTCTGTCGTGGTGCGCTCGCTGTTCAATGCCACCGACATGACCACAAACGTGCCGTATTGCGAAACCCCCGAGGCATCCAAACGGTCTTTGTCATGGTGGGCATGGTGGGAGAATCGCAAGCCATTGGCATCGATGTGGTAACCATCAAACATGCGCGATGTGAAGAAAACCCCCTCTCCCGAGTGGTGGGCTGGGTCTGTGGTGAATTTGCCCTTGGACAGTTCGAGCAATGCCAATCGTTTGTCAGGCAATTGCAGCGCCTGGGTGATCTTGTCGAAGATGCCCACACCATCATCGCCAATGGTGATTTCCAACCGACTCTGGTCTTGCTCAGCCCGAACAACGACCTGCCGCCCGCCCGAGTGGTCGATCGCGTTGTTGAGCATTTCAGTAAAGCCATGCTGCGCGATCCCAAGCACATTCGGCTTGAGCGAGAGGTAGGGCCGAAAATCGCGCGACCAAGCCACGTCCTCTTCCAGGTCTAGGAGCGTGTAGGTTTTTTCGACCCGACGCTGGTAACCAGGTGAATAGACAGGCCGAGTTGATGGGCCGCTGCGCCCAATCCAACCCCGTTCCTCAAGTTGCCGGACATACCGATTCGCAGCCACACGCGAAATGCCCAGCCGCTCGGCATAGCATGCAGTCAGGTCCTGTGGGTGCGCAACGACATCCACCGTCACCGTGTCGATCAGTGTCTTCAATTGGGATGGTTTGGCCATGCCCGAATTGTAAACACAAGATCAATTGATTGATAACTTAAAACAGGCGGACTTGTAAGTTATTCAGGCACGCTTCAAATCGCCACCAACTGCTGAATATTCTTTTCCTTCATCTCACTGCCCGGACCGCTGGCGATCACTTCGCCGCGCTCCATCACCAGGTACTGGTCGGCCAGTTCTTCGGCAAAGTCGTAGTACTGCTCACACAGCAGCACGGCCATGCGCTGGCCTTGCAGGCCCACGTCGGCCAACTGACGGATCACGCGGCCAATGTCTTTGATGATGCTGGGTTGGATGCCTTCGGTGGGCTCGTCCAAAATCAGCAAGCGCGGCTTGGCCGCCAAGGCGCGGGCAATGGCCAACTGCTGCTGTTGACCGCCCGACAAGTCACCGCCTCGGCGGTGCAGCATTTGTCTCAAAACAGGGAACAGCTCAAACAGCTCGGGTGGGATCGGCGTGCCGCCGGGCTGCGTGGCCAGGCCCATGCGCAGGTTGTCTTCCACCGTGAGGCGCGCAAAGATTTCGCGGCCTTGCGGCACGTAGCCGATGCCCGCAGCGGCGCGCTCATAGGGTTTGGCGTTGGTCAGGTCCTGACCTGCCAGCGTGACACTGCCACTCTTGATGGGCACCAAGCCCATCAGGCTTTTGAGCAGCGTGGTCTTGCCCACGCCGTTGCGGCCCAGCAGCACGGTGACCTGGCCTTGCGCAGCGCTCAAGCTCACATCGCGCAGGATGTGAGAGCCGCCGTAGTATTGATGGATGTTGTTGACCGTCAGCATGACTTGGGTACTCTCGAAAATGATGTCATCGTGTGGGAGCGGCGCCCTCGCCGCGATGGACCGGTTGGAGGTGCGCTGACCATCGCCGCGAGGGCGCGGCTCCCACAGAAGAAGCTGAGTTCAACGACCAAGGTACACCTCAATGACGCGCTCGTCGGCTTGCACCTGATCGAGCGTGCCTTGGGCCAGCACCGAGCCGTCGCACAACACGGTCACGATGTCGGAGATGGTGCGGATGAAGCTCATGTCGTGCTCCACCACCATCAGAGAATGCTTGCCCTTGAGCGTCAAAAACAACTCGGCAGTGCGCTCGGTCTCATGGTCGGTCATGCCGGCCACGGGCTCGTCCAGCAGCAACAGTTTGGGGTCTTGAATCAACAGCATGCCAATTTCCAGCCACTGCTTTTGGCCGTGACTGAGCAGCCCTGCTGGCTTGCTGACACTGTCGGACAAGTGGATGGTGTGCAGCACTTCGGCCAAACGGTCTGACTGCACCGAATCGAGCTTAAAGAACATCGAGGCTTTGACGCCCTTGTTGGTCTTGAGCGCGAGCTCCAGGTTTTCAAACACCGTGAGCTGCTCGAACACCGTGGGCTTTTGGAACTTGCGGCCAATGCCCAGCTGTGCGATTTGCGGCTCGTTGTGGCGCAGCAAATCAATGGTGCTGCCAAAGAACACGCGGCCCTCGTCGGGTCGGGTCTTGCCGGTGATGATGTCCATCATCGTGGTCTTGCCCGCACCGTTGGGGCCAATGATGCAGCGCAGCTCGCCCGGGGCGATGTCGAGCGACAGCTTGTTGATGGCCTTGAAACCGTCAAAGCTCACGCTCACATCTTCCAGATACAAGATGCGGCCGTGGGTCACGTCCACTTGGTCCGCGTCTTGCACCACGCGGCCGTAGCCTGCGCTGCGCCCACCGGACTCGGTGGATTCCACCACCAGCTTGGCGTGTTCGGCGATGCGCTCGGCGCCTTTTTTCAGCAGGTCGGGCGTCATGCGGCACCGCCTTTCTTGTTTTTGAGTTTGGCAACAAGCCCAACCACCCCGTTCGGCAAATACAAGGTCACCGCAATGAACAAGGCCCCCAAAAAGTACAACCAAAATTCAGGCGCAGTGACCGTCAGCCAGCTCTTGGCACCATTGACCAGGAAGGCCCCCACGATGGGGCCGATGAGCGTGCCACGGCCACCGACAGCAGCCCACACGGCGATCTCGATCGAGTTGGCAGCGCTCATCTCGCCGGGGTTGATGATGCCCACCTGCGGCACATACAACGCGCCTGCCACGCCGCACATGACGGCCGAGATGACCCAGATGCTCAGCTTGTAAGGCAGCGGCGAATAGCCCGAGAACATCACACGGGTTTCCGCATCGCGGATGGCTTGCAGCACACGGCCATACTTGCTCGTGACCAACCAACGCGCGAACAAGAAGAAGCCCAGCAGCGTCAGGCCCGTGATCACAAACAAACTCATGCGCATGTTGGGTGTGGCAATCGGCATGCCCAAAATGCGCTTGAAATCGGTGAAGCCGTTGTTGCCACCAAAACCGGTTTCGTTGCGAAAGAACAGCAGCAAAGCCGCATAAGTCATGGCCTGCGTGATGATGGAGAAATACACCCCTTTGATGCGCGAGCGAAAGGCAAAGAAGCCAAACACCCCGGCCACCACGGCAGGCACCAGCACCACCAGCACCAGGGTTGCGACAAAGCTGTCCGACAGCAGCCACTGCCAAGGCAGCTCTTTCCAGTCCAAGAAGACCATGAAGTCGGGCAGATCGCTTTTGTAGTTGCCGTCTTGCCCGATCTGGCGCATCAGGTACATGCCCATCACATAGCCGCCCAGCGCAAAGAACAGGCCGTGGCCCAGCGACAGGATGCCGGTGTAGCCCCAGATCAGGTCCATGGCCAACGCGCAGATGGCGTAGCACATGATCTTGCCGACCAAAGCCACCGCGTAGTCGCTCATGTGCAGGGCACTGCCCTCGGGCACAAACAGGTTGAGCACCGGAGCCAGCACGCCCACAAGGAGCAAGCACACAAGGAACGCCGTCCAGGCTTTGCGTGTCAGCAAAACGGGCGCAGCAGGAAGTTGAAGTTTGTTTGTCATGTTCACGCCTCTGCGCTGCGACCCTTCATCGCGAAGATGCCTTGTGGGCGCTTCTGGATGAAGATGATGATGAAGACCAGCACACAGATCTTGGCCAGCACGGCCCCAGTCCAGCCTTCGAGCAGTTTGTTGACCAGCCCCAGGCCAAGCGCGGCATACACGGTGCCGGCCAGCTGGCCCACACCACCCAGCACCACCACCATGAACGAGTCCACGATGTAGCTCTGGCCCAGGTCAGGGCCGACGTTGCCGACCTGGCTGAGCGCACAGCCTGCGAGTCCGGCAATGCCCGAGCCCAAAGCAAACGCGTAAGTGTCGATGCGTGCGGTGTTGACGCCCATGCACGAGGCCATGGGGCGGTTTTGCGTGACGCCGCGCACAAACAGACCCAGGCGCGTTTTGCCAATCAAGAGCGCCATGCCCAACAGCACAGCAGCCGCGAAAGCGATGATGATCACGCGGTTCCAGGGCAGTTGCAGGTTGGGCAGGATTTGCAGCGAGCCGCTCATCCAGGCGGGGTTTTCCACACCCACGTTTTGCGCGCCAAACAGGCTGCGCACGCCTTGCATGAGCATGAGGCTGATGCCCCAGGTGGCCAGCAAAGTCTCAAGCGGGCGACCGTACAGGTGCTTGAGGATGGAGCGCTCCAGCGCCGCGCCCACCAAGGCCGAAGTCAAAAACGCCACTGGCATCGCCGCCAGCAGGTAGTAGTCAAACGCACTTGGGAAATACTGGCGAAACAGCACCTGCACCACATAGGTGGCGTAGGCGCCGATCATCATCAGCTCGCCGTGCGCCATGTTGATGACGCCCATCAGGCCATAGGTGATGGCCAGGCCCAGTGCCACCAGCAACAAAATGGAGCCCAGGCTCGCGCCTGTGAACAGCTGACCGAGCCGCTCGCCCCAACGCAAGCCGTCCTGCACTTCACGCAGCGACGCCTTGATGACGCTCTGAACAGCGGGATCGGTTTCAGCCGTGAGTTGCTGGTTCAGCAGCAAAAGCACTTCGGGTTGGGCACTGCCTGCAAGTTCTCGCGCGGCGAGCAAGCGGTCATTGGGCACTTCGCTTGCAAGCATCACAGCAGCGCGCGCTTGCTTGATCAACACCAGCACTTGGGGGTCTTTTTCTGCAGCCAGCGCTTTGTCGAGCACGGGCTTGCGGCTGATGTCAGGCTCTTTGAGCAGAGACAGCGCCGCCAATGAGCGGATCTTCACATCGGGACTGAACAGCTTGAGCGCGGCCAAGGCCGTGTCCACTTCGCCGCGCAGGCGGTTGTTCATCATCACATCTTCGGCATCTGCTGGCAGGTCGACTTTTTCGCCTGTGACCGGGTCCATCGCTTGGCTGCCTTGCAGCACCAGCACTCTGCCGCCTGCGATCTTGACGGCATCGTCGGCCAGCGCTTGCAAGTAAGCGGCGGTTTTTTCATCGCCTTGCGCCACGGCTTTGGCCAGGGCTTCGACCCTGGCGTCGTTGTCTCCGGCGGCAATGCCCAATGCCTCTTCTTTGGTCAGCGCGTGAGCTGCACTGGTCATCAGCAGACACAGCACCACCATCCACCGCGCACACCATCTCATTTTTGTTTGCATTCCAGTTTTCCTTTGCAGGCGCAACACTCACTGCGCCTTGCACTCAATCAAAAAGGGGAGGACGCGCGCCCTCCCCTTTTCAGGACGCCGCTGTCAGATTACTTCTTGACAGGCTCGTCAGGCTTGACGTCGTTGCCAGGGATGTAAGGGCTCCATGGCTTGGCTTTGACGGGACCGGGGGTTTTCCAGACCACGTTGAATTGGCCGTCGGCCTTGATCTCGCCAATGAACACCGACTTGTGCAGGTGGTGGTTTTTCTCGTCCATCTTGCTGGTGATGCCAGATGGTGCCTTGAAGGTTTGACCAGCCATGGCCTTGATCACAGCATCCACATCGGTGGTCTTGGCTTTCTCAACCGCTTGCTTCCACATGTTGATGCCGATGTAAGTCGCCTCCATCGGGTCGTTGGTCAAAGGCTTGTCTTTGTGACCGGCAATGCCCTTGGCCTTGGCGTAAGCCGACCACTTCTTGATGAACTCGTCGTTGGCAGGGTTCTTGATGGACTGGAAGTAGTTCCAGGCCGCCAGGTGACCGACCAATGGCTTGGTGTCCACGCCGCGCAGCTCTTCTTCACCCACAGAGAAAGCCACCACGGGCACGTCTTTGGCTTTCAGGCCAGCGTTGCCGAGTTCTTTGTAGAAAGGCACGTTGGAGTCGCCGTTGATGGTGGAGACCACAGCGGTCTTGCCACCAGCAGAGAATTTCTTGATGTCAGCCACGATGGTTTGGTAATCGGAGTGGCCAAACGGTGTGTATTTTTCATCGATGTCAGACTCTTTGACACCCTTGCTGATCAGGTAAGCGCGCAAGATTTTGTTGGTGGTGCGGGGGTACACGTAGTCGGTGCCCAAGAGCACCCAACGCTTGGCCGAGCCACCGTCTTTGCTCATCAGGTAATCCACAGCTGGAATGGCTTGCTGGTTAGGGGCTGCACCGGTGTAGAACACGTTCTTGGACAGCTCTTCGCCTTCGTACTGCACGGGGTAGAACAGCAGGCCGTTCATTTCTTCCACAACAGGCAACACCGACTTGCGGGACACGGAGGTCCAGCAACCGAAGATGACCGAGACCTTGTCCTGACCCAGCAGCTGCTTGGTTTTTTCAGCGAACAATGGCCAGTTGGAGGCGGGGTCGACCACCACGGGTTCGAGCTTCTTGCCCAACAAGCCGCCCTTGGCGTTGATTTCATCAATGGCCATCAACACGGTGTCTTTCAACACGGTTTCAGAAATGGCCATGGTGCCAGACAGGCTGTGCAAGATACCGACCTTGATGGTGTCAGCAGCTTGCGCTTGCAGAGAAAAAGTCAATGTGCCAGCAGCCAAGGCAGATGCCAGGGCCAGAGCTTTGAGGTTGCCGCGACGGTTCATCATGAAATCACTCCAGTTGATTAGAAAATTCTTCAAACACTTGAGGGCAAGATTGCCAACCCGCAGCTGTATTCGCAAACACCGTGCCAGCTTTTTAGGGGTGCGCCACGCACCAGAAAACGGCATACTGCACCTGGGCTTTTCCATGGCGCCTATAAAGAGGGCACGCAATTTGCATGGAATCCATCAACGCACGAATTCGGAAAGAAGCGCACCAAAATGGAACTCACCCCCCGCGAAAAAGACAAGCTGCTGATCTTCACAGCCGCACTGTTGGCCGAGCGCCGCAAGGCCCGTGGCCTCAAACTCAACTACCCTGAATCTGTGGCCCTGATCAGCGCCGCCGTGATGGAAGGCGCACGAGATGGCAAGACCGTGGCGCAACTCATGAGCGAAGGCCGCACCGTGCTGACACGAGCGGACGTGATGGACGGCATTGCGGACATGATTCCGGACATCCAGGTCGAAGCCACTTTCCCGGACGGCACCAAACTGGTGACCGTGCACCAACCCATCGTCTGAACACCCGAAGGAGCACACCCATGAATACCAAATACTTCGCCACTTTGCTTGTTGGTGCAATGGCCCAAACAGGTGCACTGGCCCACGACGGCCATGGCATGACCGGCGCGCATTGGCACGCCACCGACGCGCTGGGTTGGGCGGTGGCCATCGCCATGGGCCTGGCAGGCTGGTACTTCGGCTCGCGCAAGTGAGGCACACATGACACCCGGTGAACTTTTGATTGACGATGGCGAGCACGCCATCAACACCGACCGGCGCAGCATCACGCTGGTGGTGCAAAACACGGGCGACCGCCCGATCCAGGTCGGCTCGCATTACCACTTTGCCGAAACCAACGCAGCGCTGGGCTTTGACCGCGCCGCGGCCCAAGGCATGCGGCTGAACATCGCGGCGGGCACCGCTGTCCGCTTTGAGCCCGGCCAGCAACGCACCGTGGCGCTGGTGGACTATGCGGGTGACCGCGTGGTGTATGGCTTTCGTGCCTTAACAAACGGACAACTCGACACCAACGTCAAAGGAAAACTCTGACATGGCCACCATTGGAAAACGCGCTTATGCGGAGATGTTCGGCCCCACCGTGGGTGACCGCGTGCGGCTGGCCGACACCGAACTCGTGATCGAAGTCGAGAAGGACTTCACACTGCAAGCGGGCGGCTACGGCGAAGAGGTCAAGTTCGGCGGCGGCAAGACGATCCGCGACGGCATGTCGCAGTCCCAGCGCACCCGCGCCGAGGGTGCCGTGGATTGCGTGCTGACCAACGCGCTCATCATCGACCACTGGGGCATCGTCAAAGCCGACATCGGCCTGGTGGGCAGCCGCATCGCCGCCATTGGCAAAGCGGGCAACCCCGACACGCAACCTGGCGTGGACATCGTCATTGGCCCAGGCACCGAAGTCATCAGCTGCGAAGGCCTGATCGTCACCGCAGGCGGCGTGGACACGCACATCCACTTCATCGCGCCGCAACAGATCGATGAAGCCCTGGCCAGCGGCGTGACCACCATGCTGGGGGGCGGCACGGGGCCTGCCACGGGCACCTTTGCCACCACCTGCACGCCCGGCCCCTGGAACATCGAACGCATGATGCAGGCGGCCGATGCCTTTCCGATGAACCTGGGATTTTTGGGCAAGGGCAACGCCGCTTTGCCCGCGGGCCTGCACGAGCAAATCAACGCGGGCGCCATTGGCCTCAAGCTCCACGAAGACTGGGGCACCACGCCAGCGGCCATCGACAACTGCTTGAACGTGGCCGAAGAGACCGACACGCAAGTGGCGATCCACACCGACACGCTCAACGAGTCGGGCTTTGTGGAAGACACCGTGGCCGCCTTCAAGGGCCGCACCATCCACACCTTCCATACCGAAGGCGCGGGCGGCGGGCACGCGCCCGACATTTTGAAAGTGGTGGGCGAAGCCAATGTGCTGCCGTCTTCCACCAACCCGACACGGCCCTACACCGTCAACACGCTCGACGAGCATGTGGACATGCTCATGGTCTGCCACCACCTGGACCCGGCCATTGCCGAGGATTTGGCCTTTGCCGAAAGCCGCATCCGCAAGGAAACGATTGCGGCCGAAGACATCCTGCACGACCTGGGCGCCATCAGCATGATGAGCAGCGACAGCCAGGCCATGGGCCGGGTGGGCGAGGTCATCATCCGCACCTGGCAGACCGCACACAAAATGAAAATGCAGCGCGGCAAGCTGCCCGGCGACACCGAACGCCACGACAACGCCCGCATCAAACGCTACATCGCCAAGTACACCATCAACCCGTCGATCGCGCACGGCATCAGCCACGAAGTGGGCAGCGTCGAGGTGGGCAAGTGGGCCGATCTGGTGATCTGGAAGCCCGCCTTTTTTGGCATCAAACCCGCCATCGTCATGAAGGGCGG
>CANBTZ010000045.1 GCA_947372495.1 Comamonadaceae bacterium
CGGCGTCGATGCGGCCACAGACCCGTCCAGAATCGATTTGAGCGCTTTGTAACCCGGCTCGCCGTCTTCAAAGCTCAGGTCATCGCAATAGACCAAAAACTTTTCAGGGCGACCCGATACCACCTCGACGATGTCGGGCAAGTCGGTCAGGTCTTCCTTGTCCACCTCGATCAGGCGCAGGCCTTGAGGGGCATAGGTGTTCAGGCAGGCCTTGATGAGCGAGGACTTGCCCGTGCCGCGCGCGCCCGTGAGCAGCACGTTGTTGGCCGGACGGCCATGCACGAACTGCTCGGTGTTGCGTTGCAGCTTTTCCTTCTGGTCGTCGATTTCCTTGAGGTCGTCGAGTGTCATGGCGGCCACATGGCGCACCGGCTCGAGCACGCCATGGCCCGACGAGCGTTTGCGGTAGCGCCAGGCGATGGCCTGCGTCCAGTCGGGCGCAGACAAAGGTTGGGGCAAGACCGATTCGATGCGGTCGACCAGCAGGCTGACCTTGTCCAGCAGTTGTTCGAGGGTGGTGCTCATGATCGGTAATCGGCGTTGATGGACACGTAGTCGTGGCTTAGGTCGCAGGTCCAGACGGTGTCGGTGGCCGCGCCGCGGCCCAGGCCCACGCGCACGGTGATCTCGGCCTGTTTCATGACGCGCTGACCGTCTTCTTCTTGGTAGGCCGGATGACGGCCGCCCAGGGTGGCGACATGCACATCGTCCAGGTGCAGCTCGATCAGGCTCTGGTCCAAGTCTTCGATGCCTGCGTAACCCACTGCCGCCAAGATGCGGCCTAGGTTGGGGTCACTGGCGTACATGGCGGTTTTGACCAGAGGCGAATGGGCGATGGCATAGGCCACCAGACGGCATTCCGCCTGGGTCTTGCCGCCCTCAACTTGCACCGTGATGAACTTGGTGGCGCCTTCGCCGTCGCGCACGATGGCGTGTGCCAACTGGCGCGCCACCTGCAGCATGGCGGCCTTGAGGGCCTGGCCTTCGGTAGAGTCCCAAGCGGTGATGGGCGCGTGGCCCGCCTGGTGCGTGGCGATGACCACAAAGGAGTCGTTGGTCGACGTGTCGCCATCGATGGTGATGCGGTTGAACGAACCATCGGCCAGCTCACGGGCCAGCGCGGGCAGCAGCTCAGGCGCAATGGCCGCATCGGTGGCCAAGAAGCCCAGCATGGTGGCCATGTTGGGGCGGATCATGCCCGCACCTTTGCTGATGCCGGTGATGCTCACGGTCTTGCCACCCATCTGCAGCTGCACGCTGGCGGCCTTGGGCACGGTGTCGGTGGTCATGATGCCTTCGGCGGCTTTGGCCCAGTTCGAAGCCGCGGCATCTGCCAAGGCCGCTGGCAAGCCCGCCACGATGCGGTCCACGGGCAACGGCTCCATGATCACGCCGGTCGAAAACGGCAGCACCTGGCCCGGCTGACATTTGAGCAAGGCGGCCACAGCGTCACAGGTCTGGCGCGCGTGGGCCAAGCCCGGTGCACCCGTGCCCGCATTGGCGTTGCCCGTGTTGATGACCAGCGCACGGATGCCTTGTCCGGCCTGCAGGTGCTCACGGCAGACCTGCACAGGCGCGGCGCAAAAACGGTTTTGGGTGAACACACCCGCCACGCTCGCTCCGGCGTCGAGCAGCAAAAGGCTCAGGTCCTTGCGGTTGGCTTTGCGCACGCCCGCTTCGGCAATGCCCCAACGCACACCGGCAACCGGGTGCAACTGGGCGGGATCAAGAGGAGGAAGGTTCACAGGCATGAGCGTCTTTCTGCGAATGTCGGGTGAAATGATCCGGAACCCGGAGGCCTCAAAGAGAAGCGGGCCGAAGCCCGCTGTGAAAAATCAATGCACCATCAAGCCAGCTTGCCGTGGCACTGCTTGAACTTCTTGCCGCTGCCACAAGGGCAAGGGTCGTTGCGGCCCACACCAGCAAACTGCGCCAGGTCAAAGCCGTCTGCGGTGGTGACGTGTTCGGCGCCGGTTTCGTCCGGCGCGCTGTAGGTCACGTTGCTGATGTGCTCGGCACGCTCCTCGATCGATTGAGCCGCTTCCTGGGCCTGCTCGCCGGACTGGATTTGCACGTTCATCAAGACACGCGTGACTTCGTTCTTGACCGAGTCGAGCAATTGACCGAACAGCTCAAACGCTTCGCGCTTGTATTCCTGCTTCGGTTGCTTTTGGGCGTAACCGCGCAGGTGGATGCCCTGACGCAGGTAGTCCAGCGCGCTCAGATGCTCACGCCAGTGGGTGTCGATGCTTTGCAGCAAGACCATGCGCTCGAACGAGACAAAGTTCTCGGCCCCCACCACGTCCAGCTTGGCTTGGAAATGGGCATGCGCAGGCGCAATCACGGCTTCGAGGATGTCCTCGTCGGTGATGGCATTGGACGCCTGCACCTTCTCACGCAAATTCAGTTGCAACTGCCATTCGCTGGCCAGGGCGTTTTCAAGACCCACCAGGTCCCACTGTTCTTCGACCGACTCGTGCGGCACAAACTGGCGCACCAGATCGGTGAAGCACCCTTCGCGCAGCGCCGCCATCTGGGCATTCAAGTCCTGGGCATCCAGAATGTCGTTGCGCTGCTGGTAGATCACCTTGCGCTGGTCGTTGGACACATCGTCGTATTCGAGCAATTGTTTGCGAACGTCAAAGTTGCGCGCCTCGACCTTGCGCTGTGCGCTCTCGATGCTGCGGGTCACGATCCCGGCTTCGATAGCCTCGCCCTCGGGCATCTTCAGACGGTCCATGATGGCGCGCACGCGGTCACCCGCAAAAATGCGCATCAGCGGATCGTCCAAGCTCAAATAGAAGCGTGAAGAACCGGGGTCGCCTTGGCGGCCCGAACGGCCACGCAGCTGGTTGTCAATGCGGCGCGACTCATGGCGCTCGGTGGCGATGATGCGCAAGCCTCCACTGGCCTTGACCTGTTCGTGGGTCACTTTCCAGGCGTCACGCAAAGCGGCGACCTTGGCCTGACGGGCGTCTTCGGACAGCGACTCATCGGCCTCGATGGCCTGCACGTCTTTTTCGATGTTGCCGCCCAACACAATGTCGGTGCCGCGACCGGCCATGTTGGTGGCGATGGTGATCATGCCGGGACGCCCGGCTTGCGCCACGATGTCAGCTTCACGCGCGTGCTGCTTGGCGTTGAGCACCTGGTGGTCGAGCTTGGCACGGTTGAGCAGTTCCGAGATCAACTCGGAGTTTTCAATCGAGCTGGTGCCCACCAGCACGGGCTGGCCACGGTCGTGGCACTCGCGGATGTCTGTGATGGCCGCATCGTACTTTTCTTTGGCCGTCTTGTAGACGCGGTCCAGCTGGTCCTCGCGCTGGCTCTTGCGGTGCGGCGGGATGACCACGGTTTCAAGACCGTAGATTTCCTGGAACTCGTAGGCTTCGGTGTCTGCTGTGCCCGTCATGCCGCCCAGCTTGCCGTACAAACGGAAGTAGTTCTGAAAGGTGATCGAGGCCATGGTCTGGTTCTCGGCCTGGATCTGCACACCCTCTTTGGCTTCGACCGACTGGTGCAGGCCGTCGCTCCAGCGGCGACCGCTCATCAGACGGCCTGTGAACTCGTCCACGATCACAATTTCACCGTCCTGCACCACATAGTGCTGGTCGCGGTGGTACAGGTGCTGCGCACGCAGTGCCGCGTTCAGGTGGTGCATCAGCGTGATGTTGGCCGGGTCGTAGAGGCTTGCGCCTACAGGGATCAAGCCCAGCTGCGCCAACACCTGTTCGGCTTTTTCGTGACCGTCTTCGGTCAGGAACACCTGGTGCGATTTTTCATCCACCGTGAAATCACCCGGCGTGATGATGCCCTCGCCAGTGCGGGGATCGGCTTCGCCTTCCTGGCGTGTCAGCAGGGGCACCACCTGCTTCATGGCCAGGTACACGGCGGTGTGGTCTTCTGCTTGGCCGCTGATGATCAGTGGCGTGCGCGCCTCGTCGATCAAGATGGAGTCCACCTCGTCCACGATCGCGAAGTTGAGCACGCGCTGAACCCGGTCCTGCGGCTCATAGACCATGTTGTCGCGCAGGTAGTCGAAACCGTATTCGTTGTTCGTGCCGTAGGTGATGTCGGCGTTGTAAGCCGCTTGCTTGTCCTCGCGCGAGAGGTTGGGCAAGTTGATGCCCACGCTCAAGCCCAAAAAGTTGTACAGGCGGGCCATCCACAGGGCGTCGCGGTTGGCCAGGTAATCGTTCACCGTGACCACATGCACGCCCTTGCCCGCCAAGGCGTTGAGGTACACCGGCAGCGTGGCCGTCAGTGTCTTGCCTTCGCCTGTGCGCATTTCGGCGATCTTGCCGTTGTGCAAGGCAATGCCGCCAGACAACTGCACGTCAAAGTGGCGCATCTTCATGACGCGCCTGGAGCCCTCACGCACCACCGCAAACGCTTCAGGCAACAGGGCATCCAGCGCCTCACCAGCGGCCAGTCGGTCACGGAACTCTTGGGTTTTGGCCTTCAGCGCTTCGTCGCTCAAACCTTCCAGACTGGGCTCCAAGGCATTGATGCGCTCGACTGTCTTGCGGTATTGCTTGAGCAAGCGGTCGTTGCGGCTGCCGAAAATTTTGGTGAGGAATGGGATGGCCATGTCTGTACGGTGCGAGGTGGCCATGCGCCGACCTCAGACCGCTCGTCCTGTCTGGTTAAAGGTTTCAATCTGCCGAGCGTGAATCGAGCCCACGGCTGTACCGGCCAAGCGCTGATTTTAACGGTTGGACAAGACGTTTCTGACCGCTCTGGCCCGCAATTGACCCGGCTGTGCAAGGTCTGGCCGATAATTGCGCGACACGAGCCCACCATGCAACGACGCCACCACGCCATCCCCCTGCAACAAGCGGCGCAAGAGTCCCCGACTTTTGCTCTCTTGGCCAGCCGGATCAAGGCCTCATCCGACCGCATGCAGGCCATCAAGAGCCTGCTGCCCGCGCCGCTGCGCGCCAGTGTGCAAGCTGGACCGATCGACGAGGGGCAATGGTGTCTGCTGGCCAGCTCCAATGCGGTTGCTGCCAAATTGCGCCAATTTGTGCCCGCTTTGCAAGCACACCTTCAAACCAAAGGCATGCCTGTCACTGCGATTCGCATCAAGGTCCAAAGCCGAAGTTTGTGAACCGAATCGGACAAAGAAAAAGGCCCTGATTTTCATCAGGGCCTTTTCATTTTTGTGGTGCCGCTTGTCGGATTCGAACTGACGACCTACCGCTTACAAGGCGGGTGCTCTACCAACTGAGCTAAAGCGGCACGGGTGAGATTCTAACCCTTCAAAACGCAGAGTCTGCGCAGAGCGGGATTTTTATTTCACTCGCTTGAGTGCGGGGCGAGGCCCGGCAGGTGGCGGCACATCGCCATCGTCTGACGAAGGCAATGATTCAATGGCTTGCGCTGGCACAGCGGACAAGCTTGCAGCGGCTTCATCGTCATTCACAGGAAAGGCCATGCCTTGTCCGTTTTCACGGGCATACACCGCCATCACCCTGTGCACCGGCACCATGATGTCTCGCGCCTTGCCACCAAAGCGGGCTTTGAATTCAATGAAATCATTGCCCAGCTTGAGTGAGCTGGTCGCATCGAAGCTGATGTTCAAAACGATCTCGCCGCCTTGAACATGCTCGCGAGGCACTTGCACCGAAGCGTCGACTTTCACGGCCACGTAAGGCGTGAATCCATTGTCTGTGCACCACTCGTACAAGGCCCGAATCAGGTAGGGCCGGGTCGAGGGCAATTGCGCATCCTGAATGATCGACATGGCAATTATTTGCGCATGACTTTCTCAGAAGGCGTCAGCGCCTCGATGTAGGCTGGGCGCGAGAAGATGCGCTCGGCGTACTTCAAAAGCGGTGCCGCATTCTTAGACAGCTCAATGCCATAAAAGTCCAGGCGCCACAGCAGCGGCGCACTGGCCACGTCCAGCATGGAGAAGTTGTCACCCAGCATGAACTTGTTTTTCAGGAACACCGGGGCCAATTGGGTCAAGCGATCGCGGATGTGCGAGCGGGCTTTCTCCAGGGCTTTGTCGTTGCCTTTGAGCGCGCGGTTTTCCAGCGTGGTGACGTGGGTGAACAGCTCTTTTTCAAAGTTCAGCAAGAACAAGCGCACACGGGCACGGTCAACCGGGTCGCCGGGCATCAGCTGAGGATGCGGAAAGCGCTCATCGATGTACTCGTTGATGATGTTCGATTCGTACAGGATCAGGTCGCGTTCCACCAAAATCGGCACTTGGCCATAGGGGTTCATGACACTGAGGTCTTCGGGCTTGTTGTACAGGTCAACGTCACGGATTTCGAAGTCCATGCCCTTTTCGAACAGCACAAAGCGGCAACGATGGGAAAAGGGACAAGTGGTTCCAGAATAAAGCACCATCATGGCTAAAGGCTCCTCTACAAAATCAAAAAGAGTGGGGCAGCCATTTGGAGGCTGACCCACTCTGCAAGGCCCGAAGCGTTCGGGCCGAAGGGAAAATTACTTGACGTCTTTCCAGAACGAGGCGTTCAGACGCCAGGCGATCAAGGTAAAGGACAACAAGAACAACAAGACCCACACACCCACGCGCACACGGGTGTTTTGTGCAGGCTCGGCCATCCACTGCAGGTAGTTCACCAGGTCACCCACGGCCTGGTCGTATTGCAGGGGGGTCATCGTGCCGGGTTTGATCTGCTTCCACTTGCCCGTGAAAACTTCCACGGAGTGGCCATGCTCTTCGTGTTCTTCGAAGATCGGCTGGCGTTCACCCTGCAGTTCCCACAGAACGTGTGGCATGCCCACATTGGGGAATGCCATGTTGTTCCAACCGGTGGCCTTGGTGGCATCGCGGTAGTAGGTGCGCAGGTAGGTGTAAAGGTAGTCAGCACCCGAACCCTGACCAGCTTTGGCGCGCGCGATCACGGTCAAATCAGGTGGGTTCTTGCCAAACCATTCTTTGGCTTGCTGAGGATCGATCGTCGCCTTCATGGTGTCGCCGACTTTGGGCGTCGTGAACAAAAGGTTGTCTTTGATCTGCTGCTCAGTCAAGCCAATGTCTTTCAAGCGGTTGTAGCGCATGAAAGCCGCAGAGTGGCAATTGAGGCAGTAATTGACAAACAGCTTGGCACCGTTTTGCAGCGAAGCCAGGTCATTGGTTTTGACCGGGGCTTTGTCCCAAGCAATGCCGCCGCCGCCAGACGCCTGAGCACCCACAGCCAAACCGAGGGCCATCACCAAGCCCAGAGCGATATTTTTCAGATTTTTCATGTTCTTCACTCTCCGGGATCTCAGTGAGGCTTGAAGGTCACGCGGTCAGGCACGGCCTTGGGCGTACCCAGCTTGCTCCACCAAGGCATCAGCAAGAAGAAGCCAAAGTAGAACAGGGTACCGACTTGGGAGACACGCTCGCCCAATGGCGATGGTGGCTGCACACCCAAGTAACCCAGAATCAGGAAGTTGATCACGAACACAGCGTACAAGTACTTGTGCCAGTCAGGACGGTAGCGGATCGATTTGACAGGGCTGTTGTCGAGCCATGGCAAGAAGAACAGGATGACCACAGCGCCACCCATCACGACCACACCCCAGAATTTGGCGTCGATCGACAGCATCAAGGCAGAGATCACAACAGCAGCGCCGATCACGGCACCTTTGAGCAACTGGGGCAACTTGCCCTTGATCACGGCCAGCACGGCACCCAACACCACGCAGGCGATAAGGGCGTACATCATCTCGCTGGTGATGGCACGCAGCATCGAGTAGAACGGTGTGAAGTACCAGACAGGCGCAATGTGCAGCGGCGTGGTCAATGGGTCGGCCGGGATGAAGTTGTTGTACTCCAAGAAGTAGCCGCCCAGCTCAGGCGCAAAGAACACGATGGCGGTGAAGGCCATCAGGAACACGCCCACGCCAAAGATGTCGTGCACAGTGTAGTAAGGGTGGAACGGAATGCCGTCCAAAGGATGGCCTTGGGCATCCTTGGGGGCGTTCGGGCCTTTGATTTCAACGCCATCGGGGTTGTTGGAGCCCACGTCGTGCAGCGCCAGCAAGTGCGCTACCACCAAGCCCAACAGGACCAGCGGCACAGCGATCACGTGGAAGCTGAAGAAGCGGTTCAGTGTGGCATCACCCACCACGAAGTCGCCACGGATCAGCAAAGCCAGGTCAGGGCCGATGAAAGGGATGGCCGAGAACAAGTTCACGATCACCTGGGCGCCCCAATAGGACATCTGGCCCCATGGCAGCAGGTAGCCCATGAAGGCTTCGGCCATCAGGCACAGGAAAATCGCGCAGCCGAAGATCCAGACCAGCTCACGCGGCTTGCGGTAGCTGCCGTACATCAGGCCACGGAACATGTGCAGATAAACCACCACAAAGAACGCAGAAGCGCCTGTGGAGTGCATGTAACGGATCAACCATCCCCAAGGCACATCACGCATGATGTACTCGACGGAGGCAAACGCCAACGCAGCGTCAGGCTTGTAGTGCATGACCAGGAAAATGCCGGTCACGATCTGGATCACCAGCACCAAGAGCGACAAGGAACCGAACATGTACCAAATGTTGAAGTTCTTGGGCGCGTAGTACTCGGCCATGTGCACGCGGTAAGCGTCAAAGGCCGTCGGGAAGCGGTTTTCAAACCAATTGGTCAGTTTGGCGCCCGCTGGGGCGTTGGGGGAAATTTCCTTGAATTCAGCCATGTTGTTCTCCATCAGGCCTTCTTGTCTTCGCCCACCAAGATTTTGGTGTCGGACAAGTACATGTGCGGGGGCACTTCGAGGTTGTCTGGTGCGGGCTTGTTCTTGAACACGCGGCCTGCCAAGTCAAAGGTTGAGCCGTGGCATGCGCACAGGAAACCACCTTGCCAGTCATCTGGCAGCGATGGCTGAGGGCCTGCCGCGAACTTGTCGCCAGGCGAGCAGCCCAAATGGGTGCAAATACCCACAGCCACCATGATTTCGGGCTTGATGGAACGGTGACCGTTCTTGGCGTATTCGGGGATGGGGTAGGCCTTGCGGTCCGAATTGGGATCGGCCAGCAAAGGATCATTTTTCTTGAGCGCATCGACCTGCTCGGGCGTGCGCTTCATGATCCAAACGGGCTTGCCGCGCCATTCCACGGTCTTTTTCTCACCGGGTTTGATGTCGGAAATATCCACTTCCACCGCGGCACCGGCGGCTTTCGCCCTCTCGGATGGCTGGAAAGTGCTGACAAAAGGGACGGCGACAAAGCCGGCACCAACGGCACCTGCAGCGCCGGTGGCGACGAGCCATGTCCGCTTGCTGCTGTCGACTGGGGTATCACTCATGGAAATCCTCTGCGAGTCTGAATCTGGGTCAACCCGGGATTGTAGCGGACTCAAACAGACAAACTTCTTACAAGCTGCACACCACATCGACAAATGCGTCTGAATGGATAATTCGCGAATCAACAACCGGAGTTTGTGATGTCTTTCACTCAGGAATTTAAATCTTTCGCCCTCAAAGGCAATGTTGTGGACCTGGCGGTCGGCGTGATCATTGGCGGGGCTTTCGGCAAAATTGTGGATTCCGTCGTGAGCGACTTGGTCATGCCTCTGGTCAGCAAGGCATTCGGCGGGCTGGATTTTTCAGGCTACTACGTGGCCCTGTCAGGCCAAGCCGCAGGCCTGCCACTGATCGAAGCAAAAAAGCTGGGAGCGGTGTTCGCTTATGGCAACTTCATCACCGTGGCGCTGAACTTCGCCATCCTGGCCTTCATCATTTTTGTGATCATCCGCCAAATGAACCGCCTGACCGCCAGCCAGGATGCGGCACCAGCAGCCCCGGCCGAGCCACCCCCACCGAGCGAAGACGTGTTGCTGTTGCGCGAGATCCGCGACAGCCTGCGAAACAAGAACTGAGAACGCCTCAGACCGGCAGGCCTGCCAGCTGCCGCGCCATGCGCAGGGCCTGGATCAAACTGCTGGCGTCCGCCCTGCCCTGCCCGGCCAAGTCCATGGCCGTGCCATGGTCCGGGCTGGTACGGATCAAAGGCAAGCCCAACGTGACATTCACGCCCTGCTCCACCCCCAAGTACTTGACCGGGATCAAGCCTTGGTCGTGGTACATCGCGATCACCACATCAAACTCACCTGGCGTGTCGCCTTTTGTTCGGGCGCGCATGAACACGGTGTCCGGCGCAAACGGCCCATGCACATCCATGCCCTCTGTGCGCGCCTGAGCCAGTGCCGGTTGCAGCACTTCGATTTCTTCGCGGCCAAACAAACCGCCTTCACCGGCGTGCGGGTTGACCCCAGCCACGCCAATGCGCGGAGCGCGCCCCAGCAAACGGCTGAGCGAGGCATGGGTGATGCGCAGCGTCTGCAGCACCCGATCATGCGTGATGGCCGCCAGCGCATCGCGCAGTGACACATGGATGCTCACCAGCACCGTGCGCATCTCGTCGTTGGCCAACATCATGCGCACGGGCATGGCCTCCAAAGGCACCCCCAAGTGGCGTGCAGCCTGCGCTTGCAGCAACTCGGTGTGGCCTGGATACGAGTCCCATGGCGTCCCGGCGGCATGCAAGGCCTCTTTGTGCAACGGTGCCGTGACCAAGGCCGCCACTTCGCCGCGCAAAGCAGCTTGCGTGGCCCACAACACACATTCACCCGCCAGCCGCCCTGCGCGGGCATCGATCTGCCCCCAAGGCAACACGGGCGCCACGTCCACCACCTGCAGCACCGGCAGGCAACGCGTTGGCACCTGCCAAGCCTCAGAGGCGGTAGTGATTTCGCAAACCGGCAGGCTCACTGGCGAAGCCACCAAAGCAGCGGCTCTGCGCATGACGCCCACATCGCCCGCCACAAAGCAGCCCCGCGTCAGGTCGGGCTGTTGCAGCCAGGCCTTGGCAATGGTCTCAGGGCCGATACCGCAGGGGTCACCGGGCGTGATGGCCAGGGGCAGAGAGTGAAGTTCGCTCATGGATTCAGGCCGGGTTGTCGATATCGATGAATTCATGCGCCAGCCCCAGCTGCGCCGCCACATGCGCGGCCACGGCCGGTGCGCCATAGCGCTCGGTGGCGTGGTGGCCGCAAGCCAAAAAGGCCACGCCCGTTTCCTTGGCCAGATGGGCCTGCGGCTCGGAAATCTCACCGGTGATGAAAGCATCCACACCCGCGGCAATGGCCGATTCGAAATAACCCTGAGCGCCCCCCGTGCACCAGCCCACGCGCCGAATGCGGCGTCCATCGCCCGCGCAGCAGGTCACCGATCGCCCCAACACCGACTGCACGTGGGCCGACAAGGCTTCGGCATGGACCCAATCGCAAGCGCCCACAAAGCCCAGATCCTGCTCGCCAAAGCGGGCCTCGGCCTGCCAGCCCAACACACGGCCCAGCTGCGCGTTGTTGCCCAGCTCGGGGTGCACATCCAGCGGCAAGTGGTAAGCAAACAGGTGAATGTCATGCGCCAGCAGCAAGCGCAGACGCTCACGCATCCAACCCGTGACGCGACCGTCCTGCCCACGCCAGAACAGCCCGTGGTGCACCACAATGGCATCGGCGTCTGCAGCAATGGCCGCCTCGATCAAAGCCCTACTGGCGGTGACGCCGCTGACCAACTTGCGGATGTCGCGCGCGCCCTCGACCTGCAGGCCATTGGGGCCGTAATCGCGGAATTTCTCAGGCTGCAGCAGCGCGTCCAGCGTCTGGCCCAGGGTTTTGACATCGGTCATGGGTGTGTGGCGTGTGGGTGATTCGCTATTGTGGCGCAAGCCATTGCACACCTGGCCCTGCCAAAGCCCTCATGCACAACAGCTCGGGCATGCAGCGTCCACGAAAAAAGGGACAATGCCGAGCATGAAACGCACTTGGCTTCTTTTCTCCCAATCGGTGACGGTGCTCTTGGCCGTCTGGTTTGTGCTCATCACCCTCAAGCCTGACTGGGTACAAGGCGTGCAACGCTCGGCCCATGGCATCACCTTGCTGCAAGCGCCTGCTGCCGACCCCGAAGCACGGGCAAATGGCAGCCTGAGCGGTGCAGCCCAAAAAGCGTCACCTGCGGTGGTCAGCATCAACACCAGCAAGTCGCGCCTCAAAAAAGCAGACCAGCAAAACCCTTGGTCCCGTTACTTTCAAGGCGACCCGGACGAAGACAACTCTGCGGGCTCGGGCAGCGGCGTGATCGTCAGCCCCGAAGGCCACATCCTGACCAACAACCATGTGATTGAAGAAGCCGACGACATCGAGGTGGTCCTGAGCGATGGCCGACGCGCGCAGGCCAAAGTCATTGGCACAGACCCGGACAGCGACCTGGCCCTGCTCAAAATAGCTTTGGACAAACTGCCCGTGATCGTGCTTGGGCAGTCAGAAAGCTTGCACGTTGGGGATGTCGCATTGGCCATTGGCAATCCTTTTGGCGTGGGCCAAACCGTGACCTCGGGCATCGTCAGCGCACTGGGCCGCAACCAGTTGGGCATCAACACGTTTGAAAACTTCATCCAGACTGATGCCGCGATCAACCCCGGCAACTCGGGTGGGGCACTGGTCGACGTGAACGGACACCTGATCGGCATCAACACAGCCATTTATTCGCGCTCGGGTGGCAACATGGGCATCGGCTTTGCCATTCCCGTGGCCACGGCCATGTCAGTGATGCAAGATTTGCTCAAAGACGGCAAGGTCACCCGAGGCTGGCTGGGCGTGGAGCCGCAGGACATGAGCCCGGAGTTGGCCGAGACATTCAACCTGCCGTCCAACGCTGGCAAAGAAGCTTTGCGCGGCGTGGTCATCACCGGTGTGCTGCAAAACGGCCCAGCGGCCAAAGCAGGCGTCCGCGCAGGCGATGTGATCGTTCAAGTCAACAACCAAACCATTGGCAATGTGTCCGAGTTGCTGACCAGTGTGGCCAACTTAAAACCTGGCACACAAGCCAAACTGCAGGTTTGGCGCAGGCAAGGGCTGACCGAAATCAGCGTCACACCCAGCCAACGCCCCTCACCCCGGCCGCGATAAGGCACTGACGCGCCAATCGCCGAGGCCTCAGCTCAAACCGAGGTTTCTTCGGCGGGCGCTTGCGTGTGCTTGATGAAGACTTGCGCCGCCCAGATGCCCATCTCGTAGAGCAGGCACATGGGAATGGCCAGCGCCAGCTGCGACACCACATCGGGCGGCGTGACCACAGCGGCGATCACGAAGGCCAGCACCACAAAGTAGCCACGGAAGTCTTTGAGCTTTTGCACGGTCACGATGCCCATGCGGGCCAGCACCACCACCACCACAGGCACCTCAAACGCCAAGCCAAAGGCCAAGAACATGGTCAGCACAAAGCTCAGGTAGGCCTCGATGTCAGGCGCAGCCGTGATGCTCTTGGGCGCAAAGCCCTGGATGAACTTGAACACCTGACCGAACACAAAGAAGTAGCAAAACGCCACCCCAATGAAAAAAAGCAAGGTGCTGGACACCACCAGGGGCAAGATCAGTTTTTTCTCGTGCGCATACAGGCCAGGCGCGACAAAGGCCCACATCTGATAAAGCACTACCGGCAAGGCGATCAAAAACGCCGCCATCAACATGATCTTGAGCGGCACCATGAATGGTGAGATGACCGAGGTCGCGATCAGGGTGGCCCCTTTGGGCAAATGCGCTACCAGTGGCGCGGCCAGCAAGTCGTACAGCTCGCCCGGGCC
>CANBTZ010000046.1 GCA_947372495.1 Comamonadaceae bacterium
ATGAGTGATTCCATCGTCATCGTTTCCGCTGCCCGCACGCCCATCGGCGGCTTGCTGGGCGACTTCAGTTCAATGGCCGCGCACCAGCTCGGCGCGGTCGCGATCCGCGCGGCGGTCGAGCGGGCCGGCATCACCGGCGACGCCGTCAACGAGGCGCTGATGGGCAACTGCCTGATGGCCGGCCAAGGCCAGGCGCCAGCGCGCCAGGCGGGTTTCAAGGGTGGTTTGCCCAAGAGCGCAGGCGCGGTCACTTTGTCCAAGATGTGCGGCTCCGGCATGCGCGCGGCCATGTTCGCGCACGACATGCTGGTCGCAGGCACGCACGACGTGCTGGTGGCCGGCGGCATGGAAAGCATGACGAACGCGCCGCACCTCACGCACATGCGCAAGGGCGTGAAGTACGGCGTGGCTGCGCTCTACGACCACATGGCGCTCGACGGCCTGGAAGACGCCTACGAAGCCGGTCGCAGCATGGGCACCTTTGGTGAAGATTGCGCCGCCAAATACAGCTTCACCCGCGCCGAGCAAGACCACTTTGCCACCACCAGCGTGCAGCGCGCCAAGGCCGCCACCGAATCCGGTGCATTTGCTCCGGAGATCACGCCCGTCACGGTCAAAGACCGCAGCGGCGAACGCGTGGTGTCGATCGACGAAGGCCCCGGCAAAGTCAAGCTCGACAAGATCACTTCATTGAAGCCCGCCTTCAAGAAAGATGGCACCATCACCGCTGCCAGCAGCTCGTCCATCAACGACGGCGCAGCTGCCATGGTGCTGATGCGCGAAAGCACCGCCGCCAAGCTCGGTTGCAAACCGCTCGCCCGCATCGTGAGTCACGCCACCCACGCGCAAGAGCCCGAGTGGTTTGCCACTGCCCCCGTGGGCGCGACCCAAAAGGCGCTGGCCAAAGCGGGCTGGAAAGTCGAAGACGTCGACCTGTGGGAAGTCAACGAAGCCTTTGCCGTGGTGCCCATGGCGCTCATGAAAGAGTTGAACGTGTCGCACGACAAAGTCAACGTGAACGGCGGCGCTTGCGCTCTGGGCCACCCCATCGGCGCGTCGGGTGCCCGCATCATGGTCACGCTGATCCACGCCCTGAAAGCCCGTGGCCTGAAAAAAGGCCTGGCCACGCTGTGCATCGGCGGCGGCGAAGGCACGGCGGTGGCGCTGGAACTGGTCTGATAAGATGAGGCTGTATAAAAATACAGCATGGAGGTTTTATGGCGTTGAAGTCCGTAGAGTTGTTTGCTGGCGCTGGAGGCTTAGCCATGGGAGTCGGGCTGGCGGGCTTTCAAAGCCTGGGGGTTGTTGAGTGGGATCGCTGGGCCTGCGACACTATTAGAAAAAATCAAAATCGCGGCTTTCCTCTGGTTGCCGGCTGGCCTCTTTTTGAGGGAGATGCGAGAGATTGGACTAGGCAACTTGATCCGGTCATTTGCGATGGACAACTTGATTTATTGGCAGGAGGCCCGCCTTGCCAGCCCTTCTCTATGGGGGGCAAACATCAAGCGAACTTGGATGAGCGGGATATGTTTCCTACGGCTGTGGCAGCTGTTCGGGCATTGAAACCTAGAGCTTTCATTTTTGAAAACGTGAAAGGTTTGACGCGATCAAGCTTTGGGACTTATTTTTCATACATTCTCTTGCAGTTGGAATTTCCTGATGTCTGCAAAAAAGTGGATGAAAGCTGGAACGATCACTTGTCACGGCTGCAACAATTCAAAAGCTCTCGTAAAAATAGTGGCGTTGGGTTGTCTTACAGACTTTTTGTGACATTGGTCAATGCAGCAAATTTTGGTGTGCCGCAAAGAAGAGAACGTGTATTCATTGTCGGATTCAGATCAGACATTGATGCACAGTGGTCATTCCCAACAGAAACTCATTCATTTGACGCATTGCTTTATGACCAGTACGTTGACGGTCAATACTGGGATCGCCATCAAGTTTCAAAACGGAATAGACCGCAAGTCCCAGAAAAGTACCAAGAGCTTATTGCAGGCATGAAAGGCCTAGGCATTTTTCCCACCAAATCTGCATGGCGAACGGTTCGTGATGCTTTACAAGGTTTGCCTGAACCCACCACTGATGGTTGTTTCGCTTTCTTAAATCATAAACTGCAGAATGGAGCGAAAGTGTATCCAGGGCATACAGGAAGCCCACTCGATTTGCCTGCAAAAACACTAAAAGCTGGTGCTCATGGTGTTCCAGGCGGGGAAAACATGATGGTCAAACCTGATGGCTCAGTTCGATACTTCAGTATCAGGGAGTCTGCACGTTTACAAACATTTCCTGATTTGTATGAGCTGCATGGTGCATGGGGTGAGGCGATGCGGCAATTGGGGAATGCAGTTCCTGTAGCTTTAGCTCAGCAAGTGGCATCTAGTGTTGCAATGCAATTGCTACTGGCCGATCAGCGAGGGTTGATGAATATGGTTCAACCATTGAAGGCAGCGTGATGCACGACGAGAAGCCGTATAACCCACTTGAAAAAGTAAATCTTGGGAAAAGCGTTGCCGATGCCTTGTTGTCCAAGGCTCCAAGAAAGCTCAAGACACTAGAGAATTTTCATGGTGCCGGGATCTATGCAATTTACTACCAGGGTGATTTTCCCGCGTATCAAAAGCTATCTCACATTAACACTGCTCAAGGACCATCCATACCTATTTATGTTGGTAAAGCGATACCCGAGGGTGGTAGGAAAGGAGTAGGCCAACTTACGGATAAGCCTACAAGGACCTTGTACCGTAGGTTGGTTGAGCATTCTGAAAGCATTCAATGCACGTCATTGAAGATCAATGACTTTACTTGCCGATATCTCGTCGTTGACGATATTTGGATTCCACTGGGAGAGTCATTGTTGATTGCTCGTTTCTCTCCGCTTTGGAATGTGTTTTTGGACGGTTTTGGAAATCACGATCCAGGCAAAGGGCGCTATCAAGGATTGGCGCCGAAATGGGACGTGTTGCATCCAGGTCGAGCTTGGGCTGAAAAGTGTCAGAAGCGCCCAGAAACACAAGCTCAAATTGCCTTGGAAACGCAGTCTTGGCTGGATCAATCGCCATCCCTGATGCAATCCCGATTTGAGGTGAACGAAGCTGTTGCACAGTATCAAGTTCGACAATCAGTTGAATTACTCATTAAAAAATGAAGAGGTGCGATTAATGAGCACGGCCCTCCTTATTGGCGCTTCCCGTGGCATCGGCTTTGAACTGGCGCGCCAATACCTGGCCGACGGCTGGCGCGTGATCGCCACCGCCCGTTCTGACGAAGGCATTGCAAACCTGAAGGCCTTGGGCGCGCAAACCTTGCGCCTGGACGTGGCCAACCCGGCCAGCAATTCGGGCCTGTCCTGGCAGCTCGATGGCGAAAAAATCGAACTGGCCATCTATGTGGCGGGCGCGATGGACCGCGCCAGTGCCAGCACCCCGCCCACCCGCGACAGCTTTGACGCCGTCATGCACACCAACGTGATGGGCGCGATGCAGATCATTCCCCAGATCGTGCCCATGGTGCAAGAAACGCAAGGCGTGATCGCTTGTATCAGCTCCATCATGGGCAGCCAGCAAGAGACCACCAGCGGCAATGCGGCGCTTTACCGCGTGAGCAAGGCCGCACTCAATATGGTGGTGCGCTGCACACAGGCTGAGCAGCCCAATGTGACGGTGCTGGCCATCCATCCCGGCTGGGTGCAGACCGACATGGGTGGCGAACAAGCGCCCCTCACGCCCGAGCAAAGTGCGAGCAGCCTGCGCCAGACCCTGAGCCAAGTGCTTGAACAACGCGACCCGAAATACCGAGGCGCATTTATGAACCACGATGGCCAGCCGCTGCCGTGGTGACCCGATAAAGAAAGACAGACATGCTGCTGACCTCTGACCAGGAAATGATCCGCGATGCCGTGCGCGACTTTGCCCAGCGCGAGCTGTGGCCTCATGCCGCCGAGTGGGACAAAAAACACCACTTCCCCAAAGACGTGCACAAGGGCTTGGCCGAGCTGGGTGCGTATGGCATCTGCGTGCCCGAAGAACTGGGCGGGGCGGGCTTGGACTACGTGACGCTGGCGCTGGTGCTCGAAGAAATCGCGGCCGGTGACGGCGGCACCAGCACCGTCATCAGTGTGACCAATTGTCCCGTGAACGCCATCCTGATGAAGTTTGGCAACGCACAGCAACAGAAGCAGTGGCTCGAACCTCTGGCGCGTGGCGAGATGCTGGGCGCGTTCTGCCTGACCGAGCCGCATGTAGGCAGCGATGCATCGTCTTTGCGCACAACAGCAGTCAAAGACGGCGACAGCTACGTCATCAACGGCGTCAAGCAGTTCATCACCAGTGGCAAGAACGGTGACGTGGCCATCGTCGTCGCAGTGACCGACAAAGGCGCAGGAAAAAAAGGCATGAGCGCCTTTCTGGTGCCGACCAACGCCCCGGGCTATGTGGTGGCGCGCCTCGAAGACAAGCTCGGTCAACATTCCAGTGACACCGCACAGATCAACTTCGACAACTGCCGCATCCCGGCCGAGAACCTGATTGGCAAAGAAGGCGAGGGCTATGGCATTGCCTTGGGCGGTCTGGAAGGCGGGCGTATCGGCATCGCCGCGCAAAGCCTGGGCATGGCCCGCAGTGCTTTGGATGTCGCCATCGACTACGCCAAGCAGCGCGAAAGCTTTGGCACCGCCATCTTCAACCACCAGGCGGTGGGTTTCCGTCTGGCCGACTGCGCCACGCAACTCGAAGCGGCACGCCAGCTGATTTGGCACGCGGCCAGCCTGCGTGACGCGGGCCGCCCTTGCCTGAAAGAAGCCGCCATGGCCAAATTGTTTGCGAGTGAAGTGGCCGAAAAGGTTTGCTCGGCCGCCATCCAGACGCTGGGCGGCTACGGCTATGTGAGCGACTTCCCGGTCGAGCGCATTTACCGCGATGTGCGCGTGTGCCAGATTTACGAAGGCACGAGCGACGTGCAAAAAATCATCATCCAGCGCGCGCTGTGATGGCGGCGTGCCCCTGTGGTCGAACCACCGCCAAAGGCCTGGCATTGAGCCTTGGCGCTTGCTGCGGTGCATACCATGCAGGCCAAGCCGCGCCCGATGCCGAAAGCCTCATGCGATCGCGCTACAGCGCCTTTATGTTGGGTGATGTGCCGTATCTACTAGCCACCTGGCACGGCAGCCAAAGGCCCGCCGAGTTGACGCTTGAGGCGGGCGCCAAGTGGTTGGGGCTGGAGATCAAGCAGCACCGTCTCACTGGAAAGGACAGCGCCGAAGTCGAGTTCGTCGCCCGCTTTCGGGTGGGTGGCAAGGCGGTTCGCCAGCACGAGCGAAGCCGATTTTTGCGTGAGGATGGGCGCTGGTTTTATGTCGACGGCGATGTGCTCTGATCGTGTGATGCGTTCCGTATGATCGCGGCATGACATTCCAAGCCATTTTGTTAGACTGCGACGGCGTGCTCGTCGACAGCGAGTCCATCACCTGCGGCGTGCTGCGCGACATGTTCGAGGAGCAAGGTTGGCGCATGACGCTGGCCGAGTGCATGCAGCGCTTTGTGGGCCACACGGTCAAAAGCCAGCGCGTGACCATCGAGGCTCACACCGGTCAGCCGCTCACCGACGCATGGCTGCAGCAGTTTTTCGAGCGTCGCAATGTGCGCTTGCAAGAAAGCATCACCGCCATCGAGGGCGTGCACGAGGCTGTGGCGCATCTGTACGACCACTGCCAGGGCCGCATTGCGGTGGCCTCAGGAGCAGACCGCTTCAAGGTCGAGATGATGCTCAAGCAAGTGGGTCTGATGGATTTCTTTGAAGGTCGTATTTTCAGCGGGCATGAAATGCCCCGCAGCAAGCCGCACCCCGATGTTTACCTGGCAGCGGCCGCGCATTTGCAAGTGGACCCGGCACGCTGCTTGGTGGTCGAAGACACCACGGTGGGCATCACGGCGGGTGTGGCTGCAGGCGCCACTGTGTGGGCCTATGCCGCGCCGCCTGCGGCGCACGAGCCGCTGTTGCAAGCCGGGGCTGCACGCGTGTTCACCGGCATGGACGCGCTGAGATTGGGTTGAATGGAACCCCGGCCTTAGTGGGCGGCCTGGTGGGCCTTGGCTGCATCGTGAATTTGTGATTTCTGATCGTCCGAGAGCCGGTTCAAGTTCTTGAGTTGCATGGCCATGCGCGGATTGGCCTTGAGCAGGGTCTCGTGGCGCTGCAAAAAATCCCAATACATCGTGGTGTAAGGGCAAGCCGTGGGGCCGGTCGATTGCCCGGAGTCGAACTTGCAACCTTGGCAGTGGTTGCTCATGCGCTGGATGTACTTGCCCGTGGCCACATAAGGCTTGCTGGCCATCATGCCGCAGTCGCCAAATTGCGACATGCCCAGCGTGTTGGGCAGTTCCACCCACTCCACCGCGTCCACATACACACTCAAAAACCATGCGTGCATGTGCTGCGGGTGCACGCCTCGCAGCAAGCCATACAGGCCCAGCACCATCAGCCGCTGGATGTGGTGTGCGTAGCCGTGCTTGAGCGTTTGCTGCAACGCGTCGCGCAGGCAGGCCATGTCGGTCTCTCCGGTCCAGAAGAATTCGGGCAAGTCTTCTTGCGCATCCAGCGCATTGCGCTCGAGGTAGCCGGGCATCTGTGTCCAGTACATGCCGCGCACGTATTCACGCCAGCCCAAAATTTGACGCACAAAGCCTTCCACGGCGGGCAATGGCGCATGGCCTTGCTGCCAGGCGGTTTGCGCCGCCTGCACCACCTCTTGCGCGCTGAGCAGTTTGAGGTTCAGGCACACCGACAGCTGCGAGTGGTAAAGCCAAGGCTCACCCGCCCACATGGCGTCTTCGAACTGCCCGAACAATGGCAAGCGGTGTGCCATGAAGTCCTGCAGAGCCTCCAGCGCCTGCGCCCGCGTGACGGGCCAAGCAAAGTCGGCCAGCTCGCCGGGATGCTTGGCAAACACCTTGTGAACCAGCGCGATGACTTGCGCCGTGACCTCGTCTGGCGCAAAGCGCTTGGGCGCAGGCAGGTTTTGAGGCCCTTTTTTGCCAAACGATTCGCGGTTGTCGGCGTCAAAGTTCCATTGACCCCCAACGGGTTGTTTGCCTTCCATCAGGATGCCAAAGCGGTGACGCTGTTCGCGGTACCAATACTCCATGCGCAGCTGTTTGCGGCCTTGGATGTGCGCCGAAAAATCGCGCACAGTCGTGAAGAAGCTGGTGTCATCGCGCACCTTCAGTGCCACCCCATGGGCCTTGGCGGTGGCCTGCAATGCTTGAAGCACGCGCCAGTCACCCGGTGCGGTCATCACCAGTTGGGCGGGTTGCCATGTGTTGATGGCGCGTGCCAGCTCGCCATGCAGCGTTCCGGTGTGACCGTCTTGGTCAAGCTCGGTGTAGTCCACGTGCCAGTTTTTGCTCCGCAAGGTCTGTGCAAAGTGCCGCATGGCACTCAGGAACACCGTAATGCGCTGCTTGGCCGAGGGCACATGCGTCGACTCCTCCATCGCCTCTGCCATCCAAACCACATCTTGGGTTGGGTCGAAATCGGTCAGGGCGCTGGCATCCTCGGCGAGCTGATCGCCCAAGACAATGACCAAGTGGCGAATCGGTGCGGTCGGCACTGTGGTGGCTGTAGGGGGTGTCATGTCAAAAATCCCATTGGATTTGCTTGTCTTCGACGGCCGTGGGTGTGTGGCGGCGTTTTGTTGGCGGGGTGGCCCGCCTGGAGGCGTGTTGTTCGATGATGGCTTGCTTGCCTTCGCGGACCTGAGGTGTGTTGCGTCGGGCATGCAGCAGCGCTTTGGCCGTGCGGGTGGCCGCAGGCAGGTCCACCACCGGTTCTGGCCAGTGGGCGCCAACATGGGCGCCACCTTGGGGGCCGACCACCACACCGCACTGCGCCTGCACCGAGGGCGGCATTTTCCAGGGCTCGAACAACCAAGTGTCCGGCACCTGGCGCAACACCGGCAACCAACGCCGCACAAAGACGCCTTGCGGGTCATGGTCTTGCGCTTGTTTGATCGGGTTGTACACGCGGGTGGTGTTGATGCCGGTGGTGCCCGATTGCATTTGCATCTGGCTCCAGTGGATGCCGGGTTCGTAGTCCACAAATTGGCCGGCCAGCCAGTGGCCGACTTCCTTCCAGTGCAGCCAAAGTGGGTAGGCGGCCACCGACACCAGCATGGCCCGCATGCGGAAATTGAGCCAGCCGGTTTGTTGCAGCATGGTCACGCAAGCATCGACCAGCGGCCATCCGGTGGTGGCGGTGCGCAAGCGTTCAAAGTGCTCGGCGTTCCAATCGCCTTCGCGCAGGCCGTCGTAGCCCCGGTGCATGTTGCGCATTTCAATGGCGGGTTCGCTCTCGAGTTTTTGCATGAAGTGGCAATGCCAATGCAGTCGGCTGGTGAACGCCACCAGGCCCTTGCGGGTCCATGGGTCCAGGTCGGGCTGGCTCAAAGTTTGCTCGGTGGCCTGCACCACCTCGCGCATGCTCAGGCAACCCCAGCTCAGGTAGGGCGACAACCGTGAGCAGGCGCTGGTGGCGCTCAATGGCGAAGAAATACCTCCCCGGTATTGCCCACTGCGGGTGTTCAAAAAACTCTGCAAAGTTTGGATCGCTGCTTGTCTTCCGCCGGTTTGCCTTTGGGGCGCAGCGTCTGGTGCCAAGCCCCAAGATGGCCAATCGGGCCAGCGCTCTTCTGGCCAGGGCCAGGGCGCTGGCGTCATGACCGGTGTGCTCAGCTGGGGCGCTTGCATGCGCTGCGTCCATAACGCTGTCCAGGTGTTGCGGCTGGGCAGGCGGCGCACCACGCCGGTCTGGACGTGCTCTTGCCAGCGCACGCCGTGCGTGGCGCACCAGCGGGCCACGGCTTTGTCGCGCTCGTAGGTCATGCCGTTGCCGGTTTCTTCGTGAGAGTGCAAGTGGCTGAAGGTGTGCGCATGCTGAAGGCGAGTCAACACCTCGGTGACCTCGCCAGTCACCACGTGCAGTCGCACGCCGCAAGCCTTGAGTTGCACAAACAAGTCGCGCAGGCACTCGCGCAGAAAATCAAACTGCCTTTGCGATGTGTCCGGGCTGCGCCAGTAAGACGGCTCCACGATGTACACGCACATGACCGGCCCCAACGCCGCAGCGCAGGCCAAAGCCGCGTTGTCATGCGTGCGCATGTCAATCCGTTTTTTGCTGAGGCAAATTCAGTGTTTGCGGCGACGGCTCAAAGCAGGCTAACAAGGGTCTAGGCGCGTCAGGCACCCGACCTGCAAGATAACTTCGAATCAATGGCGCAGCCTGCCACGGGTGGGTCTGCCCGCTCCAGATGCCCTGTGTGGCAATGGTCCACTGCGAGTCCACTTGTTTCATCAAGACCACGGCGGGCAAGAGCGTGTCAAACGCCGCCTCCACGATCATCCATGAACCTGCCGTCCACGCTTTGGTGATCCTGACCGTTTCCGAATCCGGTGGGCTGTGAGCCTTGAGCGCCAGTGTGGCCGCAAGCAGGCGTTCATCTTGGGGTGGCAGTTGCGACACCTCATGGCAATCGCGTTGCATGCGGTTGAATCGGTCGCTCAGCCATCCTTGGGCGTCCACTGCGCGGCCATCCACCAGCAACAGGACGCCGTTGTCCGATTTTTCCCAGTCGAAATGGCTCAGCGTGACCCACGCAGCAGTGGCCACCAGTGCCGCGATGGCCGCGCGCGGTTTCATGATCCGGTCTGGGGCAGTGCCGATGGGTGCTCCAGCGTGATGTTTTCGTGCTGCGCCACCATCTCCAGCGCCTTCTCAAACAAGGCGCGGGCCGAGCCCGAGACCGTGCTGAGGTAAGCATGCAGGTGCGCGTCTTCGGTGCTTTTGTTCAGACAGTCCTGGCTGTACTGCTCAAAGCTGGCCAGTTGGGTGATCAGCTCCGCCACATGCCGAGGGCATTCGCACAGCACTTGGCTGGTGGTGTTGGCCACCCGGTTCAACACTTCATCACTGTATTTGCGTGGCGGCACCAAGCCGCTGCGCTGGACATCGCTGACTTCGGGGGTGTGGTCCATCCACAAAACCGAGTGGATCAGTTCACCCAGTTCAGCGTTGGAGACGGGTTCTCTGCGGACCTTGATGCCCGCGAGTTTCAGCGCGGCCACCACGGGCTCCTGGCCAAAGTTGTAGAGCACGATGGCTTGCTGAAATTGGTGGGCCTGCACCAGCCGCTGGATGTCTCGGCCTGCGTTCACGTGCAGCGAGTTGACACGCACCAGCAGCACCAAAGGGTTTGACGCCATGGGCGCATCTCGTGCCGCTTCCAAGTCTTGCAGTATGTCGGTGATTTGGATGGGTTTGCTGACCAAGCCCATGGACTGTTGGCTCAACTCCATGCGCGCGGCCATGCCCACGCCGACCACCGCCATGGTGACCGGGGCGGCGTGCACAGGTGGCGGTTGGTTCTGGCGCAGCGCCGTTCTTTGCTGCTGCAAGAGGGCATTGAGCTGGGTTGCTTCCAGCGCGGCGATGGTGCTGATGCTGTGTCCTGCCGCGGTCAGTTGTTTGATGAGCGAGGCGCGCAGCACATCTTCATCCGAATACAGCCGATGGCGGCCTTTGGATTTGCTGGGTGCAAATGCGCCGTGCCGGGTCTCCCACACCCGCAGCGTGGACACGGGCACGCCAGACAGGGCAGAAACAGCGCCAATGCGGTGATCGGAAATGGATTCAGGCATGGAATGGGCTAATTGAATAGATATTGAGTTGAATTATATGAATAATTTAAATTTTGCGTAGATATTTCGTGGGTCAATGGTAGATTAATGGGGTCGTTGGTCTATGAAACAAGAAAATGCTCGGAAAAAAAGCTCTGCACGCCATCAACGCCTTGATCGCGATGGCCTCCATGCCCCTGGGCCGCTGTGTCACCGCGTCGCAGCTGGCCAGTCAGATGGGGCTGTCTGTTTCCTATTTGGAAAGCTTGCTCAAAGTGTTGCGAGAAAACGGGTTTGTGCGCTCCACGCGCGGGCCGGGCGGTGGTTATGTGTTGGCCGCGCCCGCTTCGCAGATGAGTGTGTGGTCCGTGGTGGCGTTGTTGGATCCTCGCCCTGAGCCGCAGCGCGTGACGGGTGAAGCGCAGATCGACCTGGATGCGGTCCTGGGCACCGCATTCGATGACCACATTCGGACGCATTTGTCTTCGACTTTCATCGGCGATCACGCCCAAGAAACGCTGGCCATCAAAACACAAAGCCCGCGCCAGATCTTGGGTTTTGGCCTCAAACCCATGGCGCCACGGTGGGTGCCGGAGGCACCCAATTCGGTGTTTCAGCTTTCCCAGTTTTTGGGCGAGCCCACGGCGGCATGGACCACTTGAGCGGGGCTTGATCGCGCCAGGCGTTCTGATGAAAAAACCATTCAAAGGCAACAAGTCGGCCTTGCCCAGCAAGGTGTGCGAGCGCTGTCAAAGGGAAATGACCTGGCGCAAGTCGTGGGCCAAAAATTGGGAGCAGGTCAAATACTGCTCACAAGCTTGCCGCGATGGACGCGCGCGCTCATAGGCTGATTCAAACGGAGCTTTGAAAAAATTGCCAAAGCGCAACCGTTGACGCGGCTGAGGGTTTCAGCGCCCTTGGCGAAAGGCTTCGGACGTTGTGCCCGTCCAGACCTTGAATGCCCGCATGAAGCTCTTTTCATTCTGAAACCCCACATCGGCCGCGATCTGCTTGATGGGGCGCTGCGTCCGCAGCAGCAAGTCCACGGCCGTGTCGCGCCGCACGCTGTCTTTGAGTTGTTGCAGGCTGGCGCCTTCTTCTTTCAGCTGACGGTGCAGCGTGCGCGGCGACAAGTTGAGCCACGCGGCGAGGTCTTCTGCGTTGCGACTTTGCTCGGGTTGATTGGCCAGGGTCTGGCGCACTTTTTCAACCAGCAAGCGGTCGCGCCGGTAGGGGCGAACCGTCAGCAACAGGGCGCGCTGCAACATGCGTTGCAGCGCAGCTTCATCACGTCGAATCGGCAGTTGCAGGTAGCCCGCATCAAAACTCAACTGGCTGTGTGGTGCGTCAAACTGGCTGGGGCCGTCAAACAACACGCGGTAGCTGTCGGCGTGCGGTGGCGGCGAAAAGTGCAGTTGGGTCGCGGTCAGCGGAATGCGCGAATCGGTCAACCAACAGGCCACGCCCAGTGCATTGCGCAAGACCGACACGGTGCAGAACTCGCGCAGGTCTTTCAGGTCGTGCGCCTCGTGCAGTTCGATGTGGGCCAGCCCGTTCGATGTGCTCAAGGTCAACCGGATGTCGTCTGTCAACAGGTTGTGGTGGCGGCACCAGCGGGCCAGTGCCAGCCCCAAGGTGGGCGCGGTCAGGGAGGCGCGCACCAACATGCCGTAGCTGCCCCAAGGCAGGCGGCGTCGAAACCAGCCCAACGCCTCGTCGTCCAGTTCGCGCATGGCGGCCTCGCTCATCCACTCCATCTGCAGCGCCGTCACGCGGGCCTGGGGTTGGCTGAGTAAATCTGGCGCAATTTGTGCCTTTTGCAGGGCCTCTGTCGGGTCCATGCCGCGTTGGGCATAGGCTTGCGCCATCGATGCAATGAAGGCGATGGGGGTTTCGGCGCGTGAGGGGGCTGATGGCAGGCTCATCTTGGGTTGTATTTTGGCAGGATTTGCAACCCATCTGGCTTGCCGGACGCGGGTGCATCGCCTTATGCTGTCGGCTACAAGCGATTCCACTGGAAGCACCATGACCGTTTTGCAAACCCAACTCAATGCCCGCTCGGCCGAATTCGCGGCCAACGCCGCCGCCATGCAGGCCGTGGTAGATGACTTGCGCGCCCACCTGGAGCGCGTGGCCCAGGGTGGCGGCGAAGCCGCCCGCGCCAAGCACACGGCCCGCGGCAAACTGCTGCCGCGAGAGCGCGTGCAAATGCTGCTCGACCCCGGCACGCCTTTCCTCGAAGTCGCACCGCTGGCGGCGCTCAACATGTACAACAACGACGCGCCCAGCTCGGGCGTAATCGTGGGCATTGGTCGTGTGAGCGGCGTGGACTGCATGATCGTCTGCAACGACGCCACGGTCAAAGGCGGCACCTACTACCCTATGACCGTCAAAAAGCACCTGCGCGCACAAGAGATCGCGCAACAAAACCACCTGCCTTGCATTTATCTGGTGGACTCGGGCGGTGCCAACTTGCCCAACCAGGACGAAGTCTTTCCAGATCGCGACCACTTTGGCCGCATCTTCTTCAACCAGGCCAATATGAGTGCGCAAGGCATCGCGCAGATCGCGGTGGTCATGGGCTCGTGCACGGCGGGCGGTGCGTATGTGCCCGCCATGAGCGACGAAACCATCATCGTCAAGAACCAGGGCACCATCTTTTTGGGTGGTCCCCCCTTGGTCAAAGCCGCCACCGGCGAGGTGGTGAGCGCCGAAGACTTAGGGGGTGGCGATGTGCACACGCGCCTGTC
>CANBTZ010000047.1 GCA_947372495.1 Comamonadaceae bacterium
GCATGGGCATGGCCAACACGATCACGCACCCGTCGCCGCCAAGCGCATCGCCATACCGATCCGCTCTGCCCCTGCCGCGCCCCATGTGCACGGCCCCGATTGCAAGCATGAGCACTGACACCGCGCCTTCGGGTTTGCTGCAACTGATCTGGCTCGCATCGCCCGCGCTGCCCATTGGCGGCTTCTCTTACTCCGAAGGCCTGGAAGCCGCCATCGAGCAAGGCTTGGTGCACCACGAAGCCAGCGCCACCGACTGGGTGGTGGACCAACTGCACCTGACGCAGTCGCGCGGCGACATGGCCGTGTTAGCGCAAGCCATACCCGCCTGGCAGCGCGGCGACACCGCCCGACTGCAAGCGCTCAACGATTGGGTGATGGCCACCCGCGAAACCGCCGAGATGCGCTTGCAAGCCGAGCAAATGGGCCGATCGCTCCTCGACTGGCTGCGCAACCTGCAGCAAGCGAGCGACGCGCAACTGGCCTGCTGCGCCCAATTGCCGCCCACCTACCCTTTGGCCATGGCGCTGGCATTGTCCTTGGCGCAAGCACCCCTTGAGCAAGCACTGCAAGCGGTCGCCTTTGGCTGGGCCGAGAACATGACCCAAGCCGCCCTCAAGGCCGTGCCGCTGGGCCAAAGCGCTGGCCAGCGTATGCTGGCCCGGCTGGCCCGCGAAATCCCGCAGGCGGTGCAAACCGCCATGCAAATGAGCGACGAAGACCGCCAGGCCTTCAGCCCCATGCTGGCCATCCTGTCGTCCCGCCACGAAACCCAATACTCCCGAATTTTCCGATCATGAGCTCTGCACTGCACCACATCCCGAACCGCACCAAAAAACTGCCGCCCCTGCGCGTGGGCATTGGCGGGCCTGTGGGCTCCGGCAAAACCACCCTGCTGGAGATGCTCTGCAAAAACATGCGCGAGCGCTGGGACCTGATCGCCATCACCAACGACATTTACACCAAGGAAGACCAGCGCTTGCTCACCGTGAGTGGCGCGCTGCCTGCCGAGCGCATCATGGGCGTGGAAACGGGCGGCTGCCCGCACACGGCCATCCGCGAAGACGCGTCGATCAACCTCGAAGCCATCGACCGCATGCTCGAGAAGTTTCCGAACGCCGATGTGGTGTTCATTGAGAGCGGTGGCGACAACCTGGCCGCCACCTTCAGCCCCGAGCTGAGTGACCTCACGATCTATGTGATCGACGTGGCCGCTGGTGAAAAGATCCCCCGCAAGGGCGGCCCTGGCATCACCAAGAGCGATTTGTTTGTCATCAACAAAACCGACTTGGCTCCGCATGTGGGCGCCGACTTGCAAGTGATGCGCGACGACACCAACCGCATGCGCCCCAACGGCGAAACTCGCCCCTGGGTGATGACCAACCTCAAAACGCTGGATGGCTTGGCCGAAGTGGTGGCCTTCATCGAAAAGCGGGGCATGCTCCACAGCGCCTGAAAAAAGCGCCCGAGGATGCCGCTACAATATTGCCATCGACGGGAAGAGTGGCAGAGTGGTCGATTGCACCGGTCTTGAAAACCGGCGACCCGAAAGGGTCCGTGAGTTCGAATCTCACCTCTTCCGCCACATATTCAATAAAAAAGCGCCTCACTGGCGCTTTTTTATTGAACATCCATCATCTCCAAGAACTTGGAACAGAAGCACAATTGGGTGACAAGACCAACAAGTACTCAAGGTGAATTTGCGGGCAATCGCAAGCTATGTCAAACCTTAAGCGAGTTGGATGTTTTGCTATTTCCACACACGGACTTGAAAACAGAGACGCGCCATGTATGTCTTTTTTTCGGCGAGTAGACTGTACGGTAACCACAGTCAACTCTTCCACTTTGGAAGCAATATGGTGCTTGGTTTAGTCCAAGCAAGGCTTAGACAGATTTAACTTGGTGCATTTTCCAAATTTCTTGCTCATCCTCTTTTCCATCGATAAAACTTTCTGGAGGGGTCCAATCGTTCGCTAATTCACCCCATTCATCATCTATCTGTTTATCAATCACACCTTCATATATCGACATTAAGATCCGGATCGAATAGTAATCTGCTTCATACAAATAATTCTGTTCTGGTGGATCTACTCTACCCTCTAGAAACAAATCAAATTCGCTAAGCTGACCATCTACACTGACCGTTGCAGTTGGCAAACCATGACTTATCATGAATTCATGCAAGTGCCATCTTCCACGCAGAACAGCATTCACATCATGAGACTCTTTACATATACGAATCAAAGGGCCTGCTTGGTTTTTTTTATGCTCCCTTAATTTAGCATCCACCGCTTCCAACATAGATGTGTACTCAGGGGCGGTCAAAAGTACTGTGCATTTCACTGATTGAAAATTTTTGCGCATTTAATATTTATCCCGATGAATTTATATTAAAAATAAAAAGTAAAGATGACCACTACCAGTACCCACTGGTGGCCAAGTATTGAATTCATAAGAACTCATTTTAACAGCATCGCCTCCACCAACTCCTGCACAGCCAAGGCTTCTTCTGCCGTGGCGAGTTTGTGCGGTTGGTCCTTCAGCCAAAAATCCACCTCGCTCAGCTGACGCTGCAAGGCGCTGGTGCGGGGGTCTTCGGTGGTCCAGTTCAGGGCTTCTTGCCATGGGCCGCCGTCGGAGCGCCACAACTGCGAAAACTCCCTGAATTGGTGGTTCATGCGGCTGCCGCGCACGGTGACTTCCTGGCGGTCGGGCTGCTGGCCTCCGGTGGTGGCCATGACCGTCACGGGCCGGCCGTCTGCTGTGCTCAGTCGCGCCAACATGTCCAGCTCGCAAAGCGTCGGGTCTTGCGGGTATCGAGGGGATGCGTGCTCCAGGGTCAGCGGCCCCAAAAAGCGGCCCGCCAAAAACAAGAAATGCGAAATCACCTCGCGGGTGTAGCCCCCTTCGTGGCGCAAGCGCAGCCAATCGGCGTCTTTTTGCCAGGCGCGGGGCCATGCGGGGTAGTTGACGACGATGTCGATGCCCAGCAGCTCGCCCGTCTCGCCCGCGTCGATGGCGCGCTGCAGTTCTTCAAAGCCGCGTGACGCAGCCTGGGTGAAGTTGACCACGCCGGGCAAGCGGGCCTGACTGAGTTGCGCGAGCAGATCGCGGCTTTGCGCGTTGTCCGTGCCCAAAGGCTTTTCCATGAAAACGCCCTGCCCGGCCGCTGCGGCCTGCAAGGCATAGGCTTTTCGGGGGCCGGGCGGGCAAGCCAGGTACACCACGTCCGCTCCGGCCATGGCCGCCTGCGCACTCTCGGCCACGGGGGCTGCGGGCAGGGTCTGCCGCGTCCTGGCCACAGAGTCAGCCGACGGGTCCCACACACCGCAAACTTCAAAAGCGGGGTGTTGCAAGGCGTTTTCCAACATCCGTCGGCCCATGATGCCCAGCCCGATGATCGCCATTCGATGTGTCATGTGTTTCTCCTGTTGGCACAAGCTTAACAATTCAACACACAATTCGTGCGGTGCCGCCCAAAATCCAAATAATCAACCGTCAATATCTATAAAATTAGCAGCATGAATGATTCCAAGAGTTCCCCTCTGGCCAGTGCTTACCTTCGGTTTTTGCAGTTGGCGCGCGCCGTGCAGGAGCTGCCCGATGGTTCGGGCATGGACGCAAACGAAACCGCTTTGCTCGAAGCTGTGGTGCTGCGCTGGCACGAAGGCCAAGCCATGACGGTCCGCGAAGCCATCAGCCTGGAGCATCTGGGCTCGCCTGCCACGCTGCACAAACGCATCACGCGTTTGCGCAACAAAGAGATGCTGACCACCTTCAACCAAGAAGGCGATCGCCGCGCCAAGTTCCTTGTGCCGACGGCCCGCACACTCGAGCATTTCGGTCAACTGGGGCGTTCGCTCCAGCAAGTACAGCTTCAATCAGACGCATGAACCTTCGCGTGCGACAAGGCGCAGAGATGGCGGTGATGGTCGCTGTCAGCGCTTTGTTGTACGTGGAATTTTTCCGTCTCAACGACATCTTTTTTTCAAGCTTTGAACACATCCAGGGGGTGAACTGGGTGTTCCTGCCAGCAGGCTTTCGGGTGCTGCTGGTTTTGGGCATGGGCGTGCCCGGGGCCACAGGCATCTTGCTGGGCAACTGCTGGCTGGACAGGGCCCACTTCAGCGATGACAGCTTGGGCTTGCTGTTGGCCACCGCACTGGTGTCCGGGTTCACGCCTTGGTGCGTCAAGTGGGTGATGGAAAAAAAGCAGCTGTTGAGCACCCAGCTGCAAAAACTCACCGCTCAAAGTCTGCTGGAGTTTGTGTTGGCCTACGCCATTTGCAATGCGCTGGCGCACCAGTTGGTTTGGTGGGCCATGAAGCGTCCAAGTACCAACCCCTGGGTAGACGTCTGGCCCATGTTTGTGGGCGATGCCGTTGGCGCGCTCGTGATCCTCTACACCTTGAAGCTGCTGCTGCCCGCGCTCTTTGGCTTGAGCGCCCGGTTCAAGTTGAAGCCTCAGGCAAAAACAAAGCCTGCAGATCGCTGAGAAAGTCAAAGCCCCTTTGGGTGGGCCACACGCGTGAGAAATCACGCTCAATCAATCCCAAACGTTCAGCCTCTTGCAGGCCTTTTTGCAGGCTGGTCATCGCCAAGCCTGTGCGCTCCATGTAGTCCGTCAATGCAAAACCTTCTTTCAGCCGGAAGGCATTGAGCATGAACTCAAACGGCAGGTCTTGTCGCGCAATCTCGTTGTGCTGGGTCACAGGCTCGCCCTTTGCTGCCTGAGCCATGTAGAGCTGCGGCTCGCGGTAACGCACTTGCCGCACAACGCGGTGGGCAAAACTCAGTTTGCTGTGTGCGCCCGCACCGATGCCCAGGTAGTCGCCAAACTGCCAGTAGTTCAGGTTGTGCGCGCAGGCGTGGCCCGGCTTGGCATAGGCCGACACCTCGTAGCGGCCCAGCCCCGCTTGGGCCGTGCGCTCGGTGATGAGGTCCATCATCGCGTAGGCATCGTCCTCTTCGGGCAGCGTGGGCGGATGCTTGGCAAACAGCGTGTTGGGCTCGATGGTGAGGTGGTAGATCGACAGGTGTGGAGGTGCAAAGCTCAGCGCCGTGTCCACGTCCTCGCTCAATTGCCCCAGCGTTTGCCCAGGCAAGGCGTACATCAGGTCCAGGTTGAAGGTGTCAAACACCTGGGCCGCCTCGTTGAGCGCAGCCAGGGCCTGCGATCGGTCATGCACACGGCCCAGGGCCTTGAGGTGTTCGTCGTTGAAGCTTTGCACCCCCACCGACAGGCGGGTGATGCCCGCTTGTCGGAACGCTTTGAAGCGGTCTTTTTCAAAAGTGCCCGGGTTGGCTTCGAGCGTGATCTCGCAGGTGCCCGACAGGCGCAGGCGCGCGCGCAGGCCGCTGATGAGCCGGTCAATGGCTTCTGGCGAAAACAGGCTGGGCGTGCCGCCCCCCAAAAAAATGGTCTGCACGGTGCGCCCCCAGATCAAGGGCAAACTGGCTTCCAGATCGGCGAACAAGGCATCGATGTAGGTGTCCTGCACGGACGCGGCGTCGTCGCCCGAACGGAACTCGTGCGAATTGAAGTCGCAGTAGGGGCACTTTTTGAGGCACCAAGGCAAATGCACATACAGCGACAAGGGCGGCAGTGCAGGCAACTGCAGCAAGCCTGGGCGCATGGCGTGCACTGGATCGAGCGGGTGGCCCACGGGCTCAGTCTCCCATCCAGCGTTCGCGCATCAACGCGAGCATCAGCTGCGTGGCGCGGCCGCGGTGGCTGTTGGCGTTTTTGACCTCGATCGGCAGCTCGGCAAAGGTCTTGCCGAATTCAGGAATGAACATGATGGGGTCAAAGCCAAAACCGTTGCTGCCCCGCCGCTCGGTGGCGATCTCGCCCACCACGCGGCCCACCGCGATCAGTGGCTCCGGGTCGTCGGCGCTGCGCACCGCCACCAAGGTGCTGACCATGGCGGCGCGGCGTTGGGTGATGCCCTGCATTTGCTCCAGAAGCGCAGTCACGTTGTTGTCATCGCTTTTGGCGTAGCCAAATCGGGTGGCGTAATACGCCGTGTCCACGCCCGGCTGGCCGCCAAAAGCATCCACACAAAGGCCAGCATCATCGGCCAGCGCGGGCAAGCCCGACAGGCGTGCGGCATGGCGCGCCTTGGTCAGCGCGTTCTCGACAAAGGTGCGGTAGGGCTCTTCGGCCTCGGGGATGTTCAGGTCGGCCTGGCGCACCAGCTCGACCTGTAGCGGGGCCAGCATGGCCTGCAGCTCGACCAGCTTGCCTTGGTTGTTGGACGCCAGAACGATCTTCATGCCAAGCGCCATGGGTTCACTGGCCCAAGGCCTGTTTTTGCATCTGCACCAGCTGGCCAATGCCCTGCTCGGCCAGTTGCAGCATGCTGTTCATCTCGGCGCGGGTGAAGGCCACGCCTTCGGCCGTGCCTTGCACTTCCACAAAATGACCCGCTCCGGTCATGACCACGTTCATGTCGGTGTCGCAGGCCGAGTCTTCGGGGTAATCGAGGTCCAACAGCGCGGTGCCGTCCTTGAGGCCCACCGAAATCGCGGCCACATGGTCAATGATGGGAGACGCTTGGAGCTTGCCTGTTCTGATCAACCAGTTCACAGCATCTTGCGCCGCCACAAAAGCCCCGGTGATGCTGGCGGTGCGGGTGCCGCCATCAGCCTGCAGCACATCGCAGTCAAGGTGGATGGTGCGCTCGCCCAGTTTTTTGAGGTCAAACACGGCGCGCATGGAGCGGCCAATCAGGCGCTGAATCTCTTGCGTGCGGCCGCTTTGCTTGCCACGGGCAGCTTCGCGGTCGCCTCGGGTGTGGGTGGCGCGGGGCAGCATGCCGTACTCGGCGGTCACCCAGCCTTCGCCGCTGCCTTTTTTGTGGCCAGGCACCTTTTCTTCGACCGATGCGGTACAGAGGACGCGGGTGTCGCCAAACTCGATCAGCACCGAGCCTTCGGCGTGGATGGTGTAGCCACGGGTGATGCGCACGGTGCGCAAGGCATCGGCAGCGCGGCCGGATCGAACATAGGCGGAAGTGGTCATGCGAGGGTACTCAAAGTGTGGGGTTCAGCGCCCGCCTGGCGAGGCTTGGCGAGTTTGCGATAATGTGTTGTTTCATGCCGCCCATTCAGCGCGGCACATGGGGTCCAAGCCTTGAATTCACGGCCGACCCGAAGGAACTTGATCAATGCCAGTTTACAGTATGACCGGGTACGCCAGCGTGCAGAAATCTCTGCAGCAGGCCGAGGGTGAGAACGCCGCCAGCCCCCACCAGCACACCCGTCTGGGCCTGGAAATCCGCTCGGTCAACAGCCGCTTTCTGGACCTGGGTTTCCGACTGCCAGAAGAGCTGCGCCAGCTCGAACCGGCCCTGCGTGAGCTGGTCACCAAACACCTGCGCCGGGGCAAAGTCGAAGTTCGCGCCAGCCTCGAAGCCGGTGAAGGCGCTGCACTGCCCTCGCCGACACCGCAGGCCCTGCAACGCCTGTCAGCCTTGCAAGACAAAATCCAGGACTGGCTGCCCAAGGCCCGCGACCTGAGCGTGGCCGATGTGCTGCGCCTGAGCCAGGGCGGTGCCAACACCCAGCCCGTGGACGATGCCGCCTGGACGGCTCTGGCGCTCGAAGCGATCGACGCCCTGCGCGACGCCCGCGCCCGCGAGGGCGCACGCCTGACCGAGATGCTGCAAGGCCACATTGGTCAGTTGCGCACGCTGGCCGAACAAGCTTTGCCGCTGGTGCCCCAACTGGTTGAACAGCAGCGCCAGCGCTTTTTGGAGCGCTGGAAGGACGCCATGGCCCTGGCCGATGGCAACCACCTGCCTGAGGCCGCGCAAGACCGCGCCCTGACCGAAGCCACCTCGTTTGCCATCCGCATCGATGTGGCCGAAGAGCTGACCCGCCTGCGCGCCCACCTGGACGAAATCAGCCGACTGCTGGACAAGGGCGGCGACATCGGCAAACGCCTGGACTTCCTGATCCAAGAGCTGCACCGCGAGGCCAACACCTTGGGCTCCAAATCGGCCGTGCTGGAGATGACCCGCATCTCGGTGGACATGAAAGTGCTGATCGAGCAAATGCGCGAGCAGGTCCAGAACATCGAATAAAAGCGGAACAAAACATGGACTATCCAGGCAATCTTTTCGTCGTGGCCGCCCCCAGCGGGGCAGGCAAATCCAGCCTCGTCAAAGCCCTGATGGAGCTGGACTCGGGCGTGCACCCCTCCGTCTCGCACACCACGCGTGCGCCGCGTGGCCAGGAAAAGCACGGCCGCGAGTACTTCTTTGTCTCACCCCAAGAGTTCGACAGCATGGTGCTGGGCGACGCCTTTGTGGAGTGGGCCAACGTGCACGGCCAGCGCTACGGCACCTCCAAAAAGATGATCGAAGACCGCATGGCGCAGGGCTCCGACGTGGTGCTTGAGATCGACTACCAAGGTGCCATCCAGATCAAGCGCATGTACGCCAATGCAGTGCTGATGTTCATCCTCCCCCCCAGCTGGGAAGAGCTGCGTTCGCGCCTGGAGCGCCGCGGCGAAGATGCCCCCGACATCATTGAGCTGCGCCTGCGCAATGCCGCCGAGGAGCTGGCCCAGGCCAAAGAATTCGACTTCGTTATAATCAACGAAGTCTTTGAACGGGCCTTGTTTGACCTTAAAGCTGTGGTGCATGCCCAGCGGCTCAAATACACCGCTCAGCGCCGCGCCCGGGCTGACACTTTCAGAGCCCTCAAAATCGACTGACATTCCTAGGAAATCACCATGGCCCGCATCACCGTTGAAGACTGCCTGCAACAAATCCCTAACCGCTTTCAGCTCGTGTTGGCCGCCACTTACCGTGCCCGCATGTTGAGCCAGGGCCACACCCCCCGCATCGAAAGCAAGAACAAGCCTGGCGTGACCGCCCTGCGTGAAATCGCGGCTGGCAAAGTGGGCATCGAAATGCTCAAGCGCGTGGTCTGACCTCAGACTCCCCTGATCTGGCGGCTGCCGGATCCATTCAAAGCCCCAGCCATGGGGCTTTGTTACGTCTGGGCCCTGCTTGACCTTCTGCTTGCGTTACATTGAAGCCATGAGCGCCGTTTCTCCTGTCACCCCCGCATCTGCCAACAGCCCCAAGCCGGGGCTGGCTCCAGCTGCAGCCAACGCGGCCGCGGCGAGCTTTGCCGCACTGACCGACCGCTTGGGCTACATGGGCGCTGACGACATCGAGATGGTGCGCAAGGCCTACCGTTTTGCCGATGAAGCCCACTTGGGCCAGATGCGCAAAAATGGCGAGCCCTACATCACCCACCCCATTGCGGTGGCGGCCCTTTGCACCGAATGGCACCTGGACGCCCAGGCCCTGTGCGCCGCACTCATGCACGACTGCATGGAAGACTGCGGCGTCACCAAGATCGAGTTGATCGAAAAGTTTGGCGCCCCGGTGGCTGAACTGGTGGACGGCTTGACCAAGCTGGACAAGTTGGAGTTCAACACCCGCGAAGAAAACCAGGCCGAGTCATTCCGCAAAATGCTGTTGGCCATGGCCCGCGATGTGCGGGTCATCCTGATCAAACTGGCAGACCGCACCCACAACATGCGCACCATGGGCGACATGCCGCGCAGCAAGTGGGAGCGCATCTCTTCCGAAACCCTTGAAATTTACGCCCCGATCGCGCACCGCTTGGGGCTGAACCAGATCTACCGCGAATTGCAAGACCTGTCGTTCCGTCACCTGTTGCCCTGGCGCTATGCGGTGCTGACCAAAGCGGTGGCTCGGGCACGCAACCGCCGCCGCGACCTGATCCAGAAGGTTCAGGCAGAACTGGAAAATGTTTTTGCCCAGGCCGGCATGCAAGTTCGCATCAGCGGCCGTGAAAAAACCCTGCATTCCATTTACCGCAAGATGGCCGACAAGCACCTGAGCTTTGCCCAGGTGACCGACATTTATGGCTTTCGGGTCATCGTGCCCGAGGTGCTGGACTGCTACACGGCCCTTGGCCTGCTGCACCAACTCTACAAGCCCGTGCCCGGCAAATTCAAAGACCACATTGCGATTGGCAAGGTCAATGGCTACCAATCGCTGCACACCACTTTGGTGGGGCCGTCGGGGGTGAACGTGGAGTTCCAGATGCGCACCGAGGCCATGCACTTGGTGGCGGAGTCGGGCGTGGCCGCCAATTGGCTGTACAAAACCCACAGCACGGTCAAATCCCAATCCGAACGCTTGGGCACCCAGTGGTTGCAGTCGCTGCTCGACATCCAAAGCGAAACCCGCGATGCGGCCGAGTTCTGGGACCACGTCAAGGTTGACCTGTTCCCCGACGCCGTGTATGTCTTCACCCCCAAGAGCCAGATCATGGCCCTGCCGCGTGGCGCGACGGTGGTGGACTTTGCCTATGCGATCCACAGCCGCGTGGGTGACCACGCCATGGCGGCCAAGATCAATGGCGACCAGGTTCCCCTGCGCACCGAGCTGAAAAACGGCGATGTGGTGGAAGTCATCACCGCCCCGGTGTCTGCCCCCAACCCCGCTTGGCTGGGCTTTGTGCGCACCGGGCGCGCCCGCTCCAAGATTCGGCACCACCTCAAAACCATGGCGCAAACCGAGTCCACCCAATTGGGCGAAAAGCTGCTTTTGCAGGCGCTGCGTGCCGAAGGCATCGACAAGCTGCCTGACAACGAAGCGGCCTCGCAGCCCCTGTGGGACAAGTTGCTGCGCTTCACGGGCAACCGCAACCAACAAGACCTGCTGATGGACCTGGGCCTGGGCAAACGCATTGCCAGCATCGTGGCCAAACGGCTGGTGGTGCTGCTGGGCGAACAAGGCCAAAAGCCCGACGCTTTGCTGATGACCCGCGAGCGCTTCACCGCCCACGAATCGATTTCGCAAGGCGCCATCACGCTCGACGGCAGTGAAAACGCTTCGGTCACCTATGCCCTGTGCTGCCACCCCATCCCTGGGGACGAGATCGTGGGTTACCTCGGCCGTGGCGAAGGCTTGGCCGTGCACCGCAGCCAGTGTGCCAATGCACGCAAACTGCAGCAAAAGGACAGCGAGCGCTTCATTGGTGTGGAATGGTCAGACGAGCCCGTTCGCGGTTTTGAGACCACCATCGAGGTCAGCGTGGTCAACGGCAAAGGGGTTTTGGCGCGCGTCGCCGGGGCCATGGCGGCGGCAGAAGCCGACATCGTGCACGTCGACATGGGTCAAGAAACCGCGCAAGACACCGCCGAGTTGCGCTTCACGATTTCGGTGCGCGACCAACTGCACCTCGATGGCGTGCTGCGCCAACTCAAACGCACACCGTCCGTCATCAAGGCCGAACGCCAAACCCTGCGCAACTGAAGCGTTCAGCCCGGTATGGGGTAATAAACGTCCAGCACCTCGATGTCCAGCACACCTGTGGGCGTGACCAGTTTGAGCTCATCACCCACGCGCGATTTCAGCAAAGTGCGGGCAATCGGCGACACCCAACTCACCTGCCCTTGCAGGCTGTCGGCTTCGTCGATGCCCATGATGGTGATGGTGCGCTCCGTGCCTTCGGCCTCCACATAAGTGACTGTGGCGCCAAAGAACACCTGGTCGTTGCCATGGTGCAAAGACGGGTCTGTGACTTCGGCGATTTCAAGGCGCTTGGTCAAAAACCGGATGCGGCGATCGATCTCACGCAAGCGCTTTTTGCCGTAAAGGTAATCGCCGTTTTCCGAGCGGTCCCCATTGCTGGCCGCCCAGTGCACCACCTCCACCACCTTGGGGCGTTCGTTGTCGATCAGTTCAAACAGCTCGGCGCGCAAGCGCGCATAGCCCGCAGGGGTCATGTAATTGCGCGTGCCCGATGGCAGGGCTGGCAGGCCGATCTCATCGTCGTCTTCGGAATCGGTTTCTTTGGTGAACGCTTTGCTCATGCTTCGATGATGCCGCAATAAGCGCTCCATGATGAAAAGCTTTTATGATGATTTCCACCCACGGACATGCCATGACGCCACCCTCTTGCTCTTACACCCCCAGCACACTGCTTGCCTCGGCGCTCTGGGTCAGCGCCAGCTTGCACGCGCAAACGGCTCAAACCCCAACGCCCATTGCCGAGGCTTGGCACTACAAACTCACCGCGTCGAACTACGACACCCAAGGCCTGACGGCTGCTCAAGACATCAACCTGCGTGGCTCTCGAGAAGACACCACATGGTGGGTCGCACACTACCGACGTGCTTCGGAGTTTGAGCAGTCACGGGCAGGCTGGGAGCAAAACTGGGGCTATGGCTGGGGACAACTGACCTCCTCGCTGCAAGTGGCCACACGCGGCTTTGCCGGTGGCGCGCTCACCGCCCAGCTGGGTGGTGAATCACTGCACGCATTGGTCGGCTGGGGCCGCACCAACCTCAAGGACTACTACAACCTGAACTTCGACCCCAACGACGCCATCACACTGGGCGTGGGCGGCAAACTGCAGGGCAACGGCACTTACACCTTGTTCACCGTCAAAGACGACCGTCTGCGCACGGACCAGCAAATCAGCCACGCTGTGCTGCGCTTACCGCTTGCGGAGCACACCCGTTTGACCCTGGACTACGCGTACAAGCGCGGACGAGCCTCTGAGCAAGCGCTGCTGGTGCACGGCTGCGCATGGGCTGTCGGCGTGGATTACAAAGAGGTGTTTTTGCGTGTGACCGCTGACAACAAGGTCAACTTCACCCGGTACAACCAGACCCGAGTGGCTTTGGGGCTGCGGTTTTGAGTGGATGGCGCCCATTGCAGGCCCATTGAAAACCGAAAGCACAAATGAAAGCGGGTCAATCTTTTCAGATTGACCCGTTCATAATGGTGCGGCTGGCAGGAATCGAACCCACGACCCCTTGGTTCGTAGCCAAGTACTCTATCCAGCTGAGCTACAGCCGCACGTAGCCTTCTACTATAGCACGGAAGTCCGGGTTCGGCGCTCAATCCAGCCCGCAAGCGGCCTGTTCGCAGCGTACGGCCTGCGCTTCGTCGCCTTCGGTGCGGGCCAATTTGGCCAGTTCGCGCCAGGCTGCACGGCGGGTGCGGGCTGGCAGGCTGGGGGATGCGGCGGCCTGCTCCAGCAGGCGGCGGGCCTTGCCCCACAGCCTGCATTCGGCGAACAGCATGCCCACGGCCGCCACCACGGCGCTTTCGTGGCCGAAGGCTTGCGCGGCGCTTTCCAGGCGCGGCAGCCAGTCGGGCCCCAGACCGGCACGTGCTTCGACCAGGGCCAGCGCGACCTGCTCTCGGTCTTCCCGTGCCAGCTCGGGCAGGCGGTCCCAGAAGGGTCGCAGCCACAGGCGGGCGTCTTCGACCGCGCCC